>NZ_JBOFOO010000217.1:0-29947 GCF_051659485.1 Craterilacuibacter sp.
CCCGAACACATTGTCGTGCGTAACACCGACCATGACCTCCCGCACGAAGCGGTATTTTTTCATGGCCTGCACCGAAACACCGGTAATGCGGGCATCGGGCCGGGAAGCCAGAGTACGCGCGAGAATGCCGGCAAAAGCATGACGCAGTGCCGCCTCATTGCTGATATTCAGCTCGACCCCCCCCACATCAGACTTGTACATGATGTCGGGCGAATCAATTTTCAGCACGACCGGATAGGCTATGGCAGCAGCCAGTTCAACCGCCTCGTCAGCGGTGCGGGCAAGCGCGGTCGGGTTAACCGGGATACCAAAACTCGCCAGCACGGCTTTGGATTCGCGCTCGGACAAGAGTTCACGTCCTTCAGTACGCGCCGTGGCAATCACGGCACGTGCAGCCGCAATATCCGGCGCGTGAAGCGCCCCCTCCAGCGGACCCGGCGTTTGCAGCAGCAACTGCTGGTTGTCGTGATAGGCGGACAGATTACGGAACACTTCCACCGCAAACTCCGGAGCCCTAAAGTGTGCGCACTTGGCCTTGGAAAACAGCTCGCGGCTCTCGGAGACCTTGGCATCGCCCAGCCAGGATAAAAATATCGGCTTGGATGACTCGCGCTGCAAGCCCACCATCAACTGTGCGGTCGTCAAATGATCGGTACCGGCCTGCGGCGTAAAAATGACCAGCACCCCATCGACCCCCGGGTCATCCAGACAGCCCTTGACCGCACTACGAAAGCGCATCGGCGACGCATCCCCGATAATATCGACCGGATTATTGTGCGACCAGTTGCGCGGCAAGACATCATCCAACTGTGCCAGCGTCTGCTCGGAAAGCGTGGCCAACTCTACCCCGTTAGCCCTGGCACTATCCGCAGCCAATATCCCGGGGCCGATACCATTGGTCACAATAGCCAGACGCGGTCCGGAGATGCGGTATTTGGCAGCCAGAACTTTAGCCGCAGTAAAAAGCTGAGCGATGGTTTGCACCTGCAGGACACCCGCGCGCGACAGTGCGGTATCGAACACCGCATGACTATCAACCAGATGACTGGACAGCAACACCCCGGTATTCTGGCTTTCATAACGGCCGGACTTGATGACCACGACAGGTTTGGTACGTGCAGCGGCACGCAGCGCACTCATAAAGCGGCGGGCATCATGGATATGATGCACATGCAGCAAGATGCCCTGAGTAAAGTTATCGGCCACGAGATAATCGAGTATCTCGCCAAAGTCGACATCCAGAGCCGTCCCGACCGAAATCACACTGGAAAAACCTATCCCCTTGGTATCGGCCCAATCAAGCATGGCCGTACATAGGGCCGAAGACTGCGACACCAAGGCCAGATTCCCCGGCTTCACTTTACTGCTGTAATTAGTGGCATTGAATCCGGCCACAGGCCGCATCAAACCCAAAACATTCGGCCCAAGCACCCTGATCCCGTAGTGGCGGGCAATCGACATGGCCTCGGACATGATTTCGCGCTCGGCTTGTTCGCTATCGGAAAACTCCTTGGCCAACAGCATCGCCTTCACGCCTTTTTTGCCACAATCCTTCATGATCGCCGGCAAGCTGCGTAAAGGCGTCGTCACAACCGCCAATTCCACGATCGGCTCTATCTGACGCACGGAGGCCACCGCGACGATTCCACCTACAGTCTTATGGTTGAGATTGACCGGATAGAGTTTCCCCTGAAAATTGCCCGCCAGTAAATTGGCAAAAACGGCCTGACCGACCGAGCCTGAGGTATCACTGGCACCGATCACAGCGACGCTGCGCGGGGAAAACAATGGCGTAAGATAATGGGGCTTCATGGGAACTCTTCTATATCCGGCTAAACATGACCTCACACCGCTAACAGCCGGCATACATAGAGGTAAATATGGCAGGCTAAACAATACAGCCCTACATCCGCATGTGGAACATATCCATTACTAATAAATATTAAAATATACCAAGCATGACCCGATAATGTACGAGCCAACAAGTGACGACAGCCATGGCTGGCGTCACGTCCGCAAACTTGTTAGTCTCTCAGACTTTCACCTTGGATAGTGCCCCGCAACGATGCCTGCGTCGAGCGGTTATCAACGGAGTATATAAAGCCATCATGACGAAACGTGTCGTCACACTCGCCCACTATTACACCCAGCCGGAAATCCAGCAGATGGCCGACAAGGTGGGTGACAGCTTGGAACTCTCTTTGTTTGCACGCGAAGCAGAGGCTGACATTATTGTTTTTGCCGGTGTACGCTTCATGGCAGAAACAGCCAAAATACTCAATCCGGCAGCGACGGTCATTCTGCCGGATGCAGGCTCGACCTGCTCGCTGGTGACCCAGACAGATATTGCGGCACTCAAACGCTGGCGTGACAACCATCCCGATCACGTCCATGTGTCCTATATCAACTCGAGCGCGCAACACAAGGCACTCTCGGACTGGATAGTCACCAGCCGTAACGTCGACGACATCATCGCGCACCTTTACGCCGAGGGGAAAAAAGTCATTTTCTCACCGGACCGCAATATGGGTGCCTACCTGAACTATCAATACGGCTATGACATGCCACTTTGGTCTGCCGTATGTGAAGTCCACGACAAGTTCAATGAAGCTGCGCTCACTGAAGCCTTCAATGCCGTACCCAACAGCAAATTCCTGATTGCGCACCCGGAAAGCCCGTTACCGGTACTGAAAAAGGCTGACTATGTCGGCTCGACATCAGGCATGCTCAACTGGGTCAAGGCTTATGCTGGCGATAAGAATGCGGTGATCTTCGTCGCCACAGAAGACGGCATTCTTTACAATATGGGCCTGGCACGCCCCGATCTGGACCTGCGCCAAGCGCCTATCTATGCCGGTTGCCAGTGCACTTCCTGTCCATATATGAAGATGAATACCATCGAGGCCGTACGCCGTGCCCAGCAGGGAGAGGGTCTGGAAATCGACTATATGACACAGGCAGAAATGGATGCGGCCCGCCTGCCGATAGAACGCATGCTCGACTTTAGCCAGCGCTACTACCCCTAGACCTCAGTGCATGATGGTTTGCGACCATAACAGACCAACCGCCTGTCATCAGCTGCGCATGCTTTGTGCTTTTGCCACCGCACCTGGCAAAGAGATAAGCGGGCGGTCACCCGGAGGCTCGCCATGAAGTTCCTTATTAGCAATGACGATGGTTATTTCGCACCAGGCATTGCCATGCTGGCATCGACCCTTGCGCGTCACGGTGAGGTTGTCGTTGTCGCGCCGGAACGTGACCGCAGCGGTGCCAGTAATTCGCTGACACTGGACAGGCCGCTGACCGTACGCAAAGCGGCAAACGGCTTCTTTTATGTGAATGGAACACCGACCGACTGCGTCCACTTAGCGGTCACCGGCCTGCTCGACTTCCGCCCCGACATGATTTTTTCCGGCATCAACCATGGTGCAAACATGGGCGACGACACCATTTACTCGGGCACCGTCGCAGCAGCCACCGAAGGCTATTTACTGGGCATCCCTTCCGTCGCCATATCACTGTGCGGCCGCTCCGGCGCCAATTTTGCAAGCGCAGCACATATTGTTGACCAGCTGATTTCCCGGGTACAGGCCTCCCCCCTCACCCGTGCAACACTGCTGAATGTCAATGTCCCCGATATTCCGCTGGACGCCCTGCAAGGCAGCCTGATCACACGCTTGGGCCGGCGCCACCATGCGGAACCCGTAATTCAGAGCCAGAATCCACGCGGCGAAAAGGTTTATTGGGTCGGGGCGGTGGGTGAGGCACAAGACGCCGGTGAAGGTACCGATTTTTGGGCTATCGCCAACCGGTATGCCTCGATCACTCCGCTGATGATAGATCTGACCGCCTACGCGCAACTGGATGGTATCAAGTCATGGCTGCATCCTTGAGCCATCCGGCCCCGGCTTGGGGCATGCTATCGCAACGTACCCGCCAGCGCATGGCTGACCGCCTGCGCCAAAGCGGTATCTGCGATGAGCGGGTGCTATCCGCCATGAGTCAGATTCCTCGCCACCTGTTTGTCGACGAGGCACTGGCCAGCCGTGCCTACGACGATGTTTCACTCCCCATCGGACATGGCCAGACCATATCGCAACCCTTCACCGTTGCCCGCATGACAGAGTTACTGATTACCGGGCGCAAACCCGGACGGATTCTCGAAATCGGAACCGGATGCGGCTATCAAAGTGCGGTCCTGCTCAAGACCGGCGCGGAAGTCTATTCGATAGAACGCATCGCACCTTTGCTGGATCAGGCCAGACGCAACCTGCGCAGCGCACAGCTGATACATGTAAGGCTGGTACATGGCGATGGGCATTTCGGCCTACCCGAGGCCGCGCCCTTTGACGGCATCATCATGACCTGTGCCGCCAGCTTCATCCCCGAACCACTACTGGAACAACTGGCAGAGCATGGCCGCATGATCATGCCGCTGGGAGAACATGAGCAGCATTTACTGCTACTGGAAAAGACGCCGGATGGAATCCAGCAAACCCGGCTGGATCCGGTCAAATTTGTGCCACTGCTCCCCGGGCGAGCGTAGTCGTAAAGATACAACAGCCAGCATACCAAATCATTTACACCAGAAGCCAAACGGCATATAAAAGAATCATGCAGAATACAGCGCAAAACAGAATCAACAACAAGTTTAAAGTCTTGGCATCCTGCGCATCACTCTTGCTGACCGCCTGTGCGCAGACATCGCATACGCCGGCCCCCATTATCGCAGCGCAAGATGCAAGAACCATCCAGTCCGCCACGACAGGAAATATGGTTGTAACAAATGCAGCCGAAACTACGCCACTGGCGATGCCATCCAGCAGCGTCAGGCCATTAGCAATGTCAGCAGGGTCGCGAGCAACGACACATACCGTACAGGCTGGAGAAAACTTGTACCGCATTTCAGTCAATAACGGCTTGCGCCATCAAGACGTTGCACAGTGGAATGCGCTGGAGAACTTTGACATCAAGGTCGGTCAGGTTTTACGCCTGACAGCACCAGGCAGCAATACAGCGGCGCCGGTCATCAGGCCGACGGCCACTACAAGTACAAGTACAAGTACAAGTACAAGTACAAGTACAAGCACGAATATCGGCAGCACGGCAGTCAAGTCTTACCCGAAGGCGCTGAAACTGCCTTATAGCGAAAGCGCAAGCAAGTCACTGGCGCAGCAAAGTGAAGGGACAGCAAGCGTAGCAGGCAGCATCGCGGCAAGTAAACCTGCTCCCGCTGTCCCGCAGGTCAGCAAGACGACCCCGCCACCCGCCAAGGTGGTAGCCAGTGAACCTGGAAAACAGGTCGTAGAGGCAAGCAGCAAACAAACCGCGCCGGTCAACAGCACCATAGGTTGGATCTGGCCAACAGAGGGCAAGGTGGTACGCAAGTTCTCCGATCAAAACAAAGGACTGGATATTGCAGGCAATATGGGGCAAGCCATCATTGCGGCTGGCGATGGCAAGGTGGTGTATAGCGGCAGTGGACTCAAAGGCTATGGCAAGCTGATCATCATCAAACATGACAAAGTTTTCTTATCGGCCTACGCCCACAATAGCGAACTGCTGGTCAAAGAAGGGCAAAGCATCAAAAAGGGGCAAAAAATAGCCACCATGGGAAACTCGGATAGCGATCAGGTCAAACTGCATTTCGAAATCCGCGAGTACGGCAAGCCGGTCAACCCTGATAAATATCTGGCCTACTAGTCTTGAAGCAGCGTGTTCTTTCTGCTTCGGATGACAAAGCGGCCTAGAAGGAGGAGGAAGCATGAAAGACACGCTGGATATCTTAGAAGACAGCAGGGGTGAAGACGAACTGCTGGAGGCCGAAGAAAAACAGGCTGATGCAGAAGACGCAACCAAGGAAGCCGCCGAATACGAAGAGGTAGCCGATGTCACCCAGATTTACCTCAACGATATCGGCAGCAATGCCCTGCTGACCCCTCCACAAGAGCTGGCACTGGCGCGCCGCGTGGTTCAGGGCGACTTTGAAGCCCGCCAGAAAATGATAGAGCACAATCTGCGCTTGGTCGTGAACATTGCCAAGCACTATATCAACCGTGGACTGACCCTTCTGGACCTGATCGAAGAAGGCAATATCGGGCTGATGCATGCACTGGAAAAATTCGACCCCGAGCGCGGTTTTCGCTTCTCGACTTACGCCACCTGGTGGATACGCCAAAGCATAGAGCGCGCGATCATGAACCAGTCGCGCACCATACGGCTGCCGGTGCATGTCATCAAGGAGCTCAATGTTTACCTGCGTGCCTCACGCCAGCTGGAAAGCCGCTGGGGTCGCGAGCCTACCGTAGAAGACATTGCCCAGCATGTCGGCAAGCCGGTTGAAGACGTACGGCGCATCATGAGCCTGAACGAGCGCATGGCTTCGCTTGATGCACCGCTGGATATCGACCCCATGCTGTCCATCGGTGAATCCATTCCGGATGAACAGCACGACGAGCCGGATATTCAGCTGCATAACCTGCAAGTCGAAAAATATGTCCATCACTGGCTCTCCCAACTTTCGGAAAAACAGCGCATGGTCATCGAACGCCGCTACGGGCTGGGTGGACATGAGATCTGTACGCTGGAAGAACTGGCCACAACCTTGAACCTCACGCGTGAACGCGTGCGCCAGATCCAGATAGAAGGTCTGGAACACCTGCGGCGCATCCTGAGGCGTCAGGGTGTCGCCAAAGATCTGCTGATCTAGACTTGAGGCGGTGGATAGGCCCAATACAGGCAAGCCTGTCCACCGCACCCAGCCCAAACGCCCCCCATCACCACCAGCTACAAATCTGCAGTATCAGATACAGCGAGTAAATCATTTGCGTTTAGCTCGATCCTAGCTCACAATTTATCTCAAAGTCATAAGCAGTACTTCCCTTACAAGCAATAAGGACACGCTCGTGTTTTCCTGGCTCAAAAATCGCTGGCACCGCACAGGTCTGACGGCCTACATCACCCACTCTGATTGCCTTGGCCATAATATGGGCGTCGGGCACCCGGAGTGCCCAGAACGCCTGACCGCCATCCGCGACCAACTGATGGCATCCCAGATTTTTGACACCCTGCAGGAAACGGATGCGCCACTGGTCACGCCACACCAGCTGGCCCGTGTTCATCCTCCACGCTATGTCGACTATATCGAAGCCTGCACGCCTCACGTCGGCACCTTTCGTATCGATCCGGATACCGCCATGTCGCCAGGCACCCTGTTGGCGGCGCAGCGAGCAGCAGGTGCGGTCGTCAAAGCCGTTGAACTGGTCTGTGAAGACAAGGCACCCAATGCCTTTTGCGCCATACGCCCTCCCGGACATCATGCTGAAAGCGCGAAGTCGATGGGGTTTTGTTTCTTCAATAATATTGCGGTCGGCATGGCACATGCGATGTCGACTTATAAATTCGAGCGCATTGCCATCGTGGATTTTGATGTCCACCATGGCAACGGTACCGAAGAAATATTCAAGGACGACCCACGGGTGATGATGGCATCGATGTTTCAGCACCCGTTCTTTCCCTATTGTGGTGACAGCCCGAGCGGCAGCAACCCCAATATGCATAATGTGCCAATGAAAGCAGGTTCTGGAGGGCGCGAGTTTCGCGAAGCGGTCGAAACGGTATGGTTGCCGGCGCTGCATGAATTTCAGCCACAAATGCTGTTCATCTCTGCAGGTTTTGACGCCCATCGTGAAGATGACATGGGCTCGATGGGGCTCAGCGAATCCGACTATGAATGGGTCACCCGCCATCTGGTCCAGATCGCCGACCTTTACTGCCAAGGCCGTATCGTCTCGGTTCTGGAAGGTGGTTATGACCTTTCGTCGCTGGCACGCAGCGTGACCGCCCATGTGCGCGTACTGGCCGATATCTGATTAACATCGTGGCAAACCCAAAAGCCGGCACCGGCTCTTGGGTTGTTTGCCATCAGGATGCAAGCTGACTCAAAGGCAAGGCGGTCGTCTGCTTGAAATCCTTAAGCACAAAACTGGACTTCACATCCTCAACGCCCGGGTGCTGCAGCAGGTGATCCATCACAAAACGGGAAAAATGCTCCAAATCCTGAAAATAGACCTGTAGCAGATAGTCCATATCCCCAGTCATGGCATAACAATTCACCACCTCCTGCCAGCCCTGCACCGCCTCGATAAACGACTTGAGATTCCCCCCTCCACGCTTTTCCAGCTTGACCCGCACAAATGCATGCAAGCCCAGCCCCAGGCAAGCAGGATCCAGCAAGGCCACATACTGGCGAATAACGCCGGACTCTTCCAGCTGCTTGAGCCGTCGCAGACAAGGGGAAGGTGACAGTGCGACTTTTTCCGCCAGTTCCACATTCGACAAGCGGCCATTCAGCTGCAAGGCGGCCAGCATCTTCAGATCAGTCTTATCCAGTACCAGGCTAGGCATGGTTTCTCCTTTTTAATAATTTATTTGTAATTTTTATCTTTTTTTCAATCTTGAGCTGCAGCAGAACGCAGCAAAATTGCTGTGTTCTTACTCTAGAATGAAATGCCAAAATCAGTCCAGTTATTAGCGTCAGATTGCCGGTTTTAGTGTTGCAAGAGAGGAACTACGATGCCAAACCCAGACACCTTGCTAGAACAAAAGCAATCTGCATGCATTCGCACCCCCACTGATATACAGTGCAGCGTAACTCCCGCATACAGTGCAAGCGAGCGCGAAACATGGCGGACGCTGTTCTTGCGCCAGCAACAACAATGGCCAGAACGCGCTTGCAGCGAGTATCTGTGTGCACTGGAGGCAACCGGCCTTGATCCCGAAACAATCCCCAGCCTCGGCGACATCAGCGGCCGCATTCAACGGCAGACCGGCTGGCAACTGGAGCGCGTCGCCGGCATCGTGCCCGACGACGAATTCTTTGCCATGCTGGCGGCGCGGGTTTTCCCATCCACCGACTTCATTCGCCAGCCGGAAGATATCGACTACACCCCGGCACCCGATATGTTTCACGATCTGATCGGCCATGTGCCGCTACTCACCCACCCGCAGTTTAGCGCCTTCTTTGAACGCTTCGGCCGTGCCGGCAGCACTGCGTTTGCACAAGATCACCCGGCGCGTCTGTGGCTGGCTCGTATTTATTGGTACACCGTCGAATTCGGTCTGCTGCAGACCCGCGAAGGCCTGCGCATTTATGGTGCAGGCATTCTCTCCTCGCCAGCAGAGGTGAAATACAGTCTGTCGGAAGCCACCACCAAACTACCTTTCGATATCGAACGCATCGCACAGACTCCCTACGACGTCTGGCATATGCAGGACACCCTGTTTGTCATCGACAGCTTTGCACAACTGGAAAACGAATTTGCCCGCTGGACCCGGTCCCACGGACTGGCTTGATAACAATAAAAGGAGAAGATCATGGAGATAGACCGCACCAACCCGCTAGCTTGTGATGGTTTCGAATTTGTCGAATACACCGCGCCCGATCAGGCCGGCATCCAGCTACTGAAAACACTCTTTAGCGCACTGGGGTTCAGCGAAGTCGCGCGCCACCGCCATAAACAGGTCAGCCTGTATCGGCAAGGTAATATCAACTTCATCATCAATGCCGAGCAGCAGCACCCCGCCCATCTATTTGGTGAGCAGCATGGCCCGTCTGCCTGCGCGATGGCTTGGCGCGTCAAAGATGCGGGAGCAGCCTACGAGTATGCGCTGGCTCATGGTGCCAGGCCCTACACCCGCCCTATCGGCTATATGGAACTGAATATCCCGGCCATTGAAGGCATCGGCGGCTCGGCGCTCTATTTTGTCGACCGTTACGGGCCACAGCACAATATTTACGATGTCGATTTTGTTGCCCTGCCCGGCATAGACCCGCATCCGGAGGGCGTAGGGCTGAAGGAAATCGACCACCTCACCCATAATGTCAGGCGTGGCCGCATGCAGCACTGGGCCGATTTTTACCGGCAGATAGGCAACTTCAGGGAAATCCGTTATTTCGACATTGAAGGCAAGCTTACCGGCCTTAAATCCATGGCCATGACCAGCCCATGCAGCAAGATCCGTATCCCCATTAACGAATCCTCCGACGACAAGAGCCAGATCGAGGAGTTTCTGGCGGCTTACCAAGGCGAAGGCATCCAGCACATCGCGCTGGCCAGCGACGACATTTACGCCAGCGTGGAACAACTCGCCGCCTGCGGGATGCGCTTTCTCTCCACCCCCGACACCTATTACGCCAATGTCGACAAGCGCCTGCCCGGCCATGGCGAAGATCTGCAGCGCCTACAGCACGACAGCATCCTGATAGATGGCGCACCCAGTGAAGGCGGCGGCATCCTGCTGCAGATATTCACCGAAACCGTGATCGGACCGATCTTTTTCGAGATCATCCAGCGCAAGGGAAACGAAGGATTTGGCGAGGGAAACTTCAAGGCCCTGTTCGAATCGATAGAGGAAGACCAATTGCGCCGCGGCGTACTGCAAGAGGGGTAAAGCGCGGCCATTTTTTCCCAAAACCCCCATTAATGGAAATTCAAGCTTGACTCGGGGCATTTCGTCTGGTTAAATGCACGCCTCTGAACGCGATGCAGCACAGCGTGAAGGCCTGTTAGCTCAGTTGGTAGAGCAGCGGATTGAAAATCCGCGTGTCCTTGGTTCGATTCCGAGACAGGCCACCAGATACCGAAAAAGCCCGAATCCATGATTCGGGCTTTTTCTATATTCGCCGCCTCAAGCCGGATGCAATCTTCAGCTTACGCAAACTGGCGGATATATGCGGCAACCCCACCCAGTAGCATCTCGATCGAAATCGCGGTCAATACCAGCCCCATCAAGCGCTCCAGCGCCGTGATCGCCTGCTCTCCCAGCAATTTTTGCAAACGATCGGAAAACAGGAAGACTACCGTCGTCACCAAAATGGAAATCACCAGCGCCCCCACCCACTCCGGCATACGATTAGGCTCACGCGTGGCCATCAGCAGCACCGTCGCCATCGCAGAGGGGCCTGCAATCAGCGGGATGGCGATAGGGACGATAAACGGCTCCCCGCTCACCTTATCCCCGCCCAGAGCCCCGCCTTCGCCCGGAAAAATCATTTTGATCGCGATCAAGAACAGAATGACTCCGCCAGCCACACTCAGCGACTCATCACTCAGATGCATGACTTTGAGAAAAGTCTGCCCCCCGAACATAAAAGCCAGCAACACAAAAAATGCGATCAGGCATTCGCGATAAACCACCCGTTGCCGGCGCTCGGGCTTGACCTGCTTGAGAGCAGAAATAAATAGCGGAATATTACCCAGCGGATCAGTAATCAGAATCAGCAGGATGGTCGCAGAAAAAAAAGTGGTTTCCATAAGGCAGGCTACAAGTAAAAAATGATGAAGGCGTGCAAATTATCGCACGCCTTCATCACCACTACCGCTAAATACTCAACACTCAAGCTTGCCGGTTTTAACTGCGATTCGAGCCAGAGACCATGGGAATCACGAACAAACGGCAATCCAGCCCCCCGTTAAACAGCGGCATACGCTGTTTTGGCGTCAGCCGGATCAGCTTGGCCAGACGCAAGTCACCGGTAAAGAAATTGGCGGTCCAACCGGAGAAATGCTGCTTGAGCCAAGCCCCTAGTTGCGGGTATAGCAAGGCCAGATCTTCCTGCTCATCCAGACGCACGCCATACGGCGGATTGGTCACAATCAGGCCACTATCGGCATGGGGACGGGTATCCAGCACATTGCTTTGTGCGATTTGCACCAAACCGTGCAAGCCGGCCTGCTTGAGGTTATGCCGGGTCTTGACCAGCATCTGCACCGACACATCGGAGCCACGGATAGGCAAGGCCGACAACGGCTTCTCGGCCTGACGCGCCCGCGCCTGTACGCTTTCCCACTCGACGGCATCAAAACTGCGCAGCTCGCGAAAAGCGAAGTCGCGTAAACGTCCCGGTGCCCGGTTCAGTGCGATATCGGCCGCTTCAACCAAAAACGTACCGCTACCCATCATTGGATCCAGCAAAGGCTGGGAGCCGTCATAACCGGCCAGCAGCAGAATGCCGGCGGCCAGATTCTCACGTAGCGGTGCCTCACCGGTATCCTCGCGCCAACCGCGCTTGAATAGCGGCTCGCCACTACTGTCGATATACAGCGTGGCCTGATCCGCAGACAAAAATACCTGCAGGCGTACGTCAGGGTAACGGGTATCCACACTAGGACGCCCCAAATCGGCCTGACGGAAGCGGTCGCATACCGCATCCTTGACCTTGAGCGAAATAAAATCGAGGCTGCGCAGGGCAGAACCTACGCCATCCGTCTTGACCTTGATCGTCTTGCCGACACTAAACCAGCGCGGCCAGTCGACAGTCAAAGCCAGCTTGTAGACATCCTGCTCGCTGCGATACGGGCCTTGCGCCAGCTGGATCAGAATACGGCTGGCAGTACGCGACTCCAGATTAGCGCGCATCATCACGGCATTGTCGCCGGCAAATGCCACACCGTTGTTACGCTTATCAATAGCGGTGGCACCCAGCGCAGCCAATTCTGCGGCCAGCACCCCCTCCAGGCCACGCGGGCACGGCGCAAACATGGCGCTGACGCGCTCGGCACGGATGGCAACCGGGGCGCGGCCATGCGGACGTGCCTCTGGCGGCGCCTGCATCGTACCGGCAGCCTTGGGGGCATTCGCACTAGAGGGCAACGGTGCTGGCGTTTCAGGCGTGACACCGGCCTCGTCAAGCGGGCGTATAAAATGGCGGCTCGACTGCGAGCGCTCGCGGGATCGGAAACTGGACATGCCCACTCCTTATTAGCAATCCCGCATCTTAGCGGATTTTGTGTCCGCATTCTTGGAGACACGCCCACCTTTGGGCTACCATCGCCGCCTTGATGGAAGGGAAACTGCATGATAGCGCGCGAATTTGCGGCAAAACTACTGGACTGGCAGCGCCAGCATGGCCGCCACGATCTGCCTTGGCAAGTTAGCGATCCTTACCGCATCTGGCTGTCAGAAATCATGCTGCAACAGACGCAGGTCAGCAGTGTCCTCGTTTATTACACCCGTTTTATCGAGCATTTTCCCGATGTAGCCGCATTGGCACAGGCATCGGTTGACGAGGTAGTGACGCTCTGGAGTGGCTTGGGCTACTACAGCCGAGCGCGTAACCTGCACAAGGCTGCCATCATGGTGTGCGATGAATTCAATGGTGCCTTTCCCGAGTCGACCGAAGCGCTCATCCGCCTGCCTGGCGTAGGGCGCTCAACGGCGGCGGCGATCGCCGCCTTTGCCTTTTCCCGCCGCAATGCCATTCTGGACGGCAACGTCAAACGCGTACTGGCGCGGGTATTCGGCATCTCAGGCTGGCCGGGCGAGAAAAAAATAGAAAACACCATGTGGCAACTGGCCGAAAACCTGCTGCCTAGCGCGGCAGAAGACATGCCAGGCTACACGCAGGGCATCATGGACCTGGGGGCCACCGTCTGCACCCGTGGCAAACCGGCATGCGGGCGCTGCCCGATGCGGGATGACTGCATCGCCCACCAGAACGGTCGAACCGGTGAACTTCCCACTGCCCGCCCGAAAAAAGCCATCCCCACCCGCTACGCCACCTTGATCATGGCGGTACACAAAGGCCAGATATTACTGGAGCGCCGCCCACCTACCGGTATTTGGGGTGGCTTGCTATCACTACCGGAACTGGGTACGGCCCACAACGCAGAAGACTGGTTGGGCAAGGCCGGGGATGGCGACATTCTGCCGGCCTGGCCCGAGATCGAGCATGTGTTTACCCACTTTCGCCTGATTATCACCCCATTACCACTGGATCTAAGCGCCCTGCACCCTCAAACCCGGGACAGCAACGCCTGCTGGCTCCCTTTGCATGATGCCGCCAATGCCGGCGTCCCCGCGCCAGTCAAACGCATGCTGGAGCGCCTAGCGGCCACTTCCGGTAAACTGACGTCTCACCTCTAAAGCTAGCTGAAAACGCCGTATGGTTTCCGTTGTCCGCCCCGTTGCCGATACTCTTGCCAATGCTGCCGATCCGGCGCTCTGGCTGGCACAACTCTCCGCCTCGCTCACCCCCGACGAGAGCAGCATGCTTGCGCGCGCCTTTGCCGAGGCGCGCGAAACATACCGAGAACACCGCCTGCCGGCGACAGGTGAAGATGTATTCAGTCACGCGGTGGCCGCTGCCGCCATTGTGGCCGACCTCAACCTGCTGCCGGATGCGATTGCCGCCACCTTGCTGTTTGCCATACCGGACTACAGGGAAAATGCGCATGACTGGCTGACCCGCACCTTCAACCCGACCATCGCCATGCTGGTCGAGGGCGTAGGTAAAGTGCGCAGGCTGACCGAACTTGCCCGTATCGACCAGCTGGACACCCCGGAAGAGCGTGCACGCCAGGCAGAAACCATGCGCAAGATGCTGCTGGCCATGGTCACCGACATCCGCGTGGTCCTGATCAAGCTGGCCTGGCGCACCCAGACCATGCACCATCTGGCTCTCGTCGATAACGAGGCAGTACGCCGCCAGATAGCCGGCGAAACCATGGAGGTGTTCGCCCCGCTGGCCAACCGTCTGGGCGTATGGCAGATCAAATGGGAACTGGAAGATCTGGGCTTTCGCCATCAGGAGCCGGAAAGCTACAAGAAAATTGCCAAACTGCTGGATGAGCGCCGACTCGAGCGTCTTGATTATATCGAGCGCATCCTGCAGGTATTGCGCGCCGAACTGGCCAAGGCCGGCATCAAGGGCGAAGTCGCCGGCCGCCCCAAGCATATCTATTCCATCTGGAAAAAGATGCGCAAAAAAAAGCTCGACTTCTCCGAACTGTACGATATTCGCGCCGTACGCGTGCAAGTAGAGCGGATGCAGGACTGCTACACCGTTCTGGGGCTGATGCACAATATCTGGCAACCCATTCCGGGGGAGTTCGACGACTACATCTCGCACCCCAAGCCGAATAATTACCGCAGCCTGCACACTGCCGTCATCGGGCCGCAAGATAAGGCTATCGAAGTGCAGATCCGTACTTTCGACATGCACGAACACGCCGAATTTGGTGTAGCCGCCCACTGGCGCTACAAGGAAGGTGGCAAAGGTGATGCCGCTTATGAAGAAAAAATCTCCTGGCTCAGACAATTACTTGACTGGCGCGAAGAGATTTCGGACAAGGAAGGCTTGGCCGAGGCCTTCAAGACCGAACTATTTGCCGACACGCTTTACGTGTTAACCCCGCAAGGACGCGTTTTATCCCTTCCGATGGGGGCTACCCCCATAGACTTCGCCTACGCCATCCACAGCAACCTGGGTGACCGCTGCCGTGGCGCCAAGATCGAGGGGCAGATCGTTCCGCTGTCGACTCCGCTACAAAATGGCCAGCGTGTCGAAATCCTGACCACCAAGGAAGGTGGCCCCAGCGTCAACTGGCTGCACGACGGCTGGGTCAAGAGCCCAAAAGCGATCACCAAGATCCGCCAGTACATCCGCCAGCAAAATGCCGACGCGGTACGGGAAAGCGGCCGCCAGCTGTTTGAACGCGAACTGGCACGCCATCATACCCAGCCCAATCTGGGCACGCTGACCGAAAAGCTGGGATACGCCAAACTGGACGATGTCTACGGTGCACTGGGGCATGGCGAACTGACACTCAGGGCGGTCAGTACCGCTATCGCAAGCTTCGCCCCGCCCCCGGTGCAGGAGATCACCCCCGACGATCTGGTCAAGCGCAGCAGGGGTGGCCACAACGCCGGCGGCATTTTGATCGAAGGCGTCAACAACCTGATGACGGTACTGGCCAAATGCTGCAAGCCCGCCCCGCCCGATGCCGTCACCGGTTTCGTCACCAAAGGGCGTGGCATCTCGATACACCGCCACTCTTGCCTGACTCTGAAACGGCTGGCAGCAGAAGCACCGGAGCGCCTGATTGCGGCCGACTGGGGGGAGCAGAAAAACAGCGTATTCCCTATCGACATCGAAGTCAGTGCCCGCGACAGGCCCGGCCTCTTGCGCGACATCTCGGATGTACTGTCACGCGAAAAACTCAATGTAATCGCGGTCAATAGCCAGACCCGCGACCATAAGGCAAGGATGTGCTTCACGGTAGAAGTGCGCAGCGTGCAAGAGATCAGCCGCGTGATCGGCCATGTAAATGAAATCAATGGCGTACAGGATGTCAGGCGCAACTAGCAGCCATTTATACAACACTGTTCCTGATGCAAAATTGCGGCAATGCAACATTTTTTGTGCCATGCACAAAAATAACTTGCCAAGCATATCTTGGCCACGGATAATCCGTATTGCATCATGACGTTGCATTCTATGTGCGTTTTGGTGTTGTCTCCTCCATCCTCCTTCTTTTAGGTGGAACTTGGCGCAACCATTCATTTGGTTGCGTTTTTTTTTGCCCGAAACGACACATTTTGTTGCGATAAAAACGCATATTTGGCATCAAGGCAGCGCGTGCAATTTACTCTTATCGCACAATGGTTTGACAGCAAGGCTTCCCTACCATAGAATCCGGAACTTTCAAGAATTTACGATGGAAGAGCTCCATGAAGACCTTTTCTGCCAAGCCGCAAGAAGTAAAGCGCGAGTGGTACGTGGTCGACGCCTCCGACAAAGTGCTGGGTCGTGTAGCGGCTGCAATCGCTCACCGTCTGCGTGGCAAGCACAAGCCGGAATTTACGCCGCACGTTGATACAGGCGACTACATCGTAGTCGTTAACGTTGACAAGCTGCGCGTCACCGGTGCCAAGGCCCTAGACAAGAAATACTACCGTCACACCGGCTATCCGGGCGGCATCAAGGAACGCAACTTCACCGAACTGCAACAGCAGTTCCCTGAACGCGTTCTGGAAAAAGCTGTCAAGGGTATGCTGCCTAAAGGCCCACTTGGTTACGCAATGATCAAGAAGCTTAAGGTATACGCCGGTAGCGAACATCCGCACGAAGCCCAACAGCCGAAAGTGCTGGAAACTGATTTTTGAGGCAAGATAGATGAACGGTAAATATTACTACGGTACCGGCCGCCGCAAGAGCTCGGTTGCTCGTGTGTTCATGCAAAAGGGTTCCGGCCAGATTATCGTTAACGGCAAGCCCGTTGACGAATACTTTGCCCGCGAAACCGGCCGCATGATCATTCGCCAGCCACTGACGCTGACCGAAAACACCGAAGCGTTCGACATCAAAGTCAACGTTATCGGTGGTGGCGAGACCGGCCAGGCTGGTGCAATCCGTCACGGCATTACCCGTGCTCTGATCGACTTCAACGCAGATCTGAAACCAGCTCTGTCGACCGCAGGCTTCGTTACTCGCGATGCCCGTGAAGTTGAACGTAAGAAAGTCGGCCTGCGTAAAGCACGTCGCGCCAAGCAGTTCTCCAAGCGTTAATTCGCTATACGACTGCCGAGAAAGCCACCCACGGGTGGCTTTTTTCTTGCCTGTCATTTATTGCATTGCAATACTACCCTGCCGTATATTCATGTTTGCGACATTTTTTTACAAAAGGCATGCATATGATCAAGGTTGGAATTGTTGGTGGAACCGGCTACACCGGTGTCGAATTGCTGCGTTTGCTGGCAACACATCCGCAAGCCCGTATCACGGCGGTGACTTCGCGCAAGGAAGCCGGCATGAAGGTCGCCGAGATGTTCCCCAGCCTGCGTGGTCATATCGACATTGCCTTCTCCACCCCGGAACAGGCCCGCCTTGCCGACTGTGATGTCGTCTTTTTTGCGACCCCCAATGGCATCGCCATGCACGAAGCGCGTGCACTGCTAGCCGCCGGCACCCGGGTCATCGATCTGGCGGCCGACTTCCGCATCCGCGATGTGGCCGAATGGGAAAAATGGTACGGCATGCAGCACGCCTCTCCCGAATTGCTGGAAGATGCCGTCTACGGGCTTCCCGAACTCAATCGCGAGCGTATCCGCGGCGCACGTCTGCTTGCCAATCCGGGCTGCTACCCGACCGCCGTACAACTGGGCCTCCTGCCGCTGCTGGAGGCTGGCGTCATCGATATCGGGCATATCATTGCCGACTGCAAATCCGGCGTCTCCGGCGCAGGGCGCAAAGCCGAAATCGGCAGCCTGTTTGCCGAGGCGGGTGACAACTTCAAGGCTTATGCCGTTGCCGGCCATCGCCATCTGCCGGAAATCAGCCAAGGCCTTGCCCATATGGCAGGGATGCCGGTAGGACTCACCTTTGTACCCCACCTGACCCCGCTGATCCGCGGCATTCATGCCACGCTCTACACCCGACTCAAGCGCGACATTGACCTACAGGCACTATTCGAACACCGCTACGCGCATGAAGCCTTCGTCGATGTACTGCCAGCAGGCAGCCACCCTGAGACACGCTCGGTACGCGGCGCCAATACCTGCCGTATCGCAGTGCACCGGCCACAAGGCGGCGACACGGTGGTTGTACTGTCCGTCATCGATAACCTGGTCAAGGGTGCAGCCGGACAAGCGGTACAAAACATGAATCTGATGTTTGATCTGGAAGAGAAATCGGGGTTAAATCAGGTACCGTTATTACCCTGATACTTGAAATTAACTCGCCACTTTCATCGGGGACGAGCCCAATTTACTTAGGCTTTAGCTGTGGATAATTCATCACTCGCCATAAGGCCCCAATCCTGAGTAAAATAGTAGGATGAATGCCGCTTTTGGCACATTGTTTGACGAGGCCCTCACCATGACTGCGACAACCGAAATGCCGTCCCCGATCAACTTCACTGACAGCGCGTGCGCCAAAGTGCGGGATCTGGTGGCCGAAGAAGGCAACCCAGAACTCAAGCTGCGTGTATTTGTTACCGGCGGCGGCTGCTCGGGCTTTCAGTACGGCTTTACCTTCGACGAAATCGTCAACGAAGACGATACCGCCATCGAGCGTGATGGCGTCACCTTCCTGGTCGATCCGATGAGCTACCAGTATCTGGTTGGTGCCGAGATCGACTATCAGGATAATCTGGAAGGCTCGCAGTTTGTGATCCGCAACCCGAACGCCCAAACCACTTGCGGCTGTGGTTCTTCCTTCACGGTCTAAGCAGGAACGGTTAACATAAAAGGCTCGGATTGATATCCGAGCCTTTTTTTTGCCGAGCCTTGCCCAGATGACCCTATTGCAGCCTAATGCCCTACCCAAAATCGACTTCAACCGCGAATTCACCTTTAGCGATGCCGACTTCGAGCGGGTGCGCAAACTGATTTACCAGAGCGCCGGCATTGCACTGAACCTGACCAAGAAAGACATGGTCTACGGCCGTCTGGTACGCCGCATCCGCGAGCTGAAACTGACTGGTTTTACCGCCTATATCGATCTGCTTGACTCCAGCGCGGGGCGTATCGAGTTTGAGCAGTTCGTCAATGCACTCACCACCAACCTGACTTTTTTCTTTCGCGAAGAGCACCATTTTCCGCTGCTGGCCAGCCACCTCAGGCAAAACCCGCACAAGGAGTTGGCCATCTGGTGCTCGGCCTCTTCTACCGGCGAGGAAGCCTACTCCATTGCCATCACGGCGCTGGAAGCCTTTGCAGCAGGCAGCCGCCCCAACATCAGCATACTGGCGACCGATCTTGACACCAGCGTACTGGAAACAGGCCGGCTCGGCATTTATAGCGCAGACAAGATCACCCGCCTGCCCTCAGGCATGGCCGCCAAGTACTTTGACCGCCTGCCGGACGGGCAGTATCAGGCCAAAGCCCAGTTACGCAATATGATCACCTTCCAGCGCCTGAATCTGATCGAAAACAACTGGGGCATACACAAAAGCTTTGATGCCATCTTTTGCCGCAATGTGATGATTTACTTCGATAGGGATACCCAGGCACGCATCCTCAAGCGCTTTGCGCCCCTGCTCAAGGCCGACGGCCTGCTGTTTGTCGGCCATTCGGAAAATTTTTACTTCGCGGCAGACACCTTTCATCTGCGCGGCAAGACCGTGTACGAGCACGCCAAGCCGGCTTAACTCAAAGGCATGCACTGAACCGCCTCCAGCCAGACATATGCATGGCATGTTAAGATGCGCGCGATTTCTTACACACCAAGGAGAGACAGCGTGCGCATCGGAACCCCCCATACCCCTTCTGCAACGCGTGTCATGCTGCTGGGCAGCGGCGAACTGGGCAAGGAGGTCGTCATCGCCCTGCAACGCTTGGGCGTCGAGACTATTGCTGTTGATCGCTACCCGAACGCGCCAGCCATGCAGGTCGCACACAGCAGCCATGTGATCAATATGCATGATGCGGCGGCGCTACGTACCTTGATAGAAACCGTGCGTCCGCACTACATCGTGCCCGAGATCGAGGCCATCGCCACCGAAGAACTGCTGAAGATCGAAGCCGAAGGTCTGGCCACCGTGGTGCCCACTGCCCGTGCCGTCAATCTCACCATGAACCGCGAAGGCATACGCACACTGGCGGCCTCCGAACTGGGGCTCCCCACCTCGGACTATGCTTTTGCCGGCTCGCTGCAAGAAATGCGTACTGCTACCGCCGCCATCGGCTTCCCCTGCTTTATCAAGCCGGTGATGTCTTCCAGCGGCAAGGGGCAATCCTTCCTGAAGAGTGCCGATGAAGTCGATGCGGCATGGGACTACGCCGCATCCGCCGGGCGTGTCGCCAAGGGGCGGGTGATTGTCGAGGGACTGGTCGACTTCGATTACGAGATCACCCTGCTCACGGTGCGCGCTAACGACAGCCAAGGCGGCACCACAACCCACTATTGCGAACCCATAGGCCACCGCCAGCAGAACGGCGACTATGTCGAGAGCTGGCAGCCACAGGCGATGAGCCACAAGGCACTTGCACGCGCACGCGAAATTGCCGGCCAGGTCACCGAGGCACTGGGCGGCTGGGGGCTGTTTGGGGTGGAACTCTTCGTCAAGGGTGACGAGGTATGGTTCTCCGAAGTCAGCCCGCGCCCGCACGACACCGGCCTGGTTACCCTGGCGAGCCAGCGCTATTCCGAGTTTGAACTGCACGCCCGCGCGATTCTGGGGCTGCCGGTAGACACCAGCCTGTCCAGCCCGGGGGCATCGGCCGTGATCTATGGCGGCATGGAGGGCTCTGGCATCGCTTTTGACGGCATTGAGGTGGCACTGGCCACCCCAGGCGCCGACCTGCGCCTATTCGGCAAGCCAGAGAGCTTTATGCGTCGCCGTATGGGTGTAGCCATCGCCCATGCCGCCGATGTGGACGAAGCACGCGAGCGCGCACGCACGGCGGCGGCGCGGGTTATTCCCGTCAAAGGAGAATGAGATGGCTGAAATGACACCCTACGAGCTGATGGGTGGTGCCGGCGTGGTGCGTCATCTATGCGAGCGCTTCTATACCATCATGGACACGGAGCCGTCTGTTGCCGAACTGCGCGCCATGCATCCGGCCGACCTCGCCGGCTCGACCGAAAAGCTGTATCTGTTTTTGTCCGGCTGGCTGGGCGGGCCGGCGCTGTATATGGAAGCCTACGGCCATCCGCGCCTGCGCCAGCGTCACCTGCCGTTTGCCGTCGATAGCCGGGCACGCGACCAATGGATGGCCTGCATGCAGCGCGCGGTCGATGAACTGATACTGGAAGACTGGCTCAAGGCCAAGCTGATCGAGGCGTTTTACAATACCGCCGACTTCATGCGCAATCAGCCCGAGTAGCCCTACACAGCCCCTCTCCTTGCGGGAGAGGGGCTGCTGTCAGCGCTGGCGCTGGCCACGCTCGATGGTGACCCCGACCTTGGCCACATCGGGCAGAATGCCGGGTTTGGTAATCGACACCCGCACCCAGGCCGCACCGAACTCGTCACGCACCAAATGCGCAATATGCTCGGCCAATGCCTCGATCAACAGGAAATGCTGTTCGGCCAGCGATGCGCGTACGCGCTCGACCACCTCGCCATAATGGATGGTGTCGCCGATATCATCGCTATGGCACGGCACTTCGCTCGGAATGCCGATATCAAGGTCGATTTCAAGGGTCTGGGGCGCTTCGCGCTCCCAGTCATACACGCCGATCAGGGTAGACGCGCGCACTTCTCGCAGAAAAATAATGTCCATCTGTGCTGACGGCGTTGGGAAATGCCGCTCGATACCGTAAAATCCAAACCCCGCATTCTAGTGTATTCGCCATGACCACGACAGCCTTTGCCTTCATCGCCGCCGCCTATTTGTTAGGCTCGCTCTCGTTTGCCGTGATCGTAAGCCGCGCCATGGGCATGGCCGACCCCAGAAGCTACGGCTCGGGCAACCCCGGCGCCACCAATGTACTGCGCTCCGGCAAGAAGCTGGCAGCGGTACTGACCCTGCTGGGAGATGGCGCCAAGGGCTGGCTAGCTGTTGCGCTGACCGCCTGGTTCGGGCCACGCTATGGACTGGGGGCACAGGAAGTGTCCATGGTGGCACTAGCCGTGCTGATCGGCCATATGTGGCCGGTGTTCTTCGGCTTCAAGGGCGGCAAGGGCGTCGCCACGGCAGTCGGCGTCCTGCTCGGCTTTAACCTCTGGCTGGCGCTGGCCGCTATCGCAACTTGGCTATTTATGGCGCGGGTGCTCAAGATCTCGTCGCTGGCGGCACTGATCGCCTGCGTACTGTCGCCGGTATTCGCCTACTTCATCATCGGCCCGCAAAGCCCGTTTTTCGGCACCTGCATCATCATCGCCATTCTGGTGATCCACCGCCACAAATCCAATCTGGTCAATCTCTTGACCGGACAGGAAGGCAAGATCGGCGAAAAGACCACGCCAGAAGACAAATCCTGATCCTAGGGGCTGTGGCCCCTTGGTCAGTTTCGCAAACGATAGGAAAGCGGCAATAAGCTCCGGTCTGACGGATTTGCCTGAAAGTCCTGCAATACCGCGCGCAACCAGGGCAGGCGCGGCAGCAAGGCCGGCAACTGCAAGACTTGCGCGCCATAGTAGTGCGACAGCAACTCGGCCTGCTGCTCGAAGTTGAAGCTCCGAAACGCACGCCCTTCCAGTGGCTGATAGGCATAGGCATCACGCCAGCCATAGCCGCCTTGCGCCAGCAAACACACGCCGGCCAGACGCAGCCGGTAGCCCCGCTGGTATTGCCAGACATGAGCCATCTCGTGCACGAACAAAAGCTGCAGCCGGGGTGATGCCAGCGAAAAATCGTCCACATACAGGCCGCCGCGCCCGGGAAAATAGAGGCTGCCGTTCGGCGCCATCGCAATATGCCGCAGCCACGGTAAATAGCCACGGGCATGCACCCGGACCCGGCCATAGTCGATAGCATCGGCAAACACGCGCCGGCACAGCGCCACTTCCCCCGCACTCAAGCGCCTCACCCTGCCCTCCAATCAAAAAAGCGCGCAGACTCGTCATCTGCGCGCTTTCCAGTATGGACGATGCCGCCCTACAGACCCAGCCGCTGCCAGACGGTAGACACCAGCCCGGCCTGATTCAGCGTATAAAAATGCAGGCCCGGCGCACCATTGCTCAGCAGGCGGTCACACAGTTCGGTCACCACATCCAGCCCCAGCGCACGGATGGAGGCACTGTCATCCATATAGGCCTGCATGCGCAAGCGCAGCCAGCGCGGCACTTCGGCACCACACATATCCGAAAAGCGTACCAACTGGCCGAAGTTGGAAATTGGCATGATGCCCGGCACCACCGGAATATCCACCCCCCGCGCCTGCACCTCGTCCACGAAGCGGAAGTAAGCATCGGCATTAAAGAAATACTGGGTCATGGCCGAATTGGCGCCGGCCTCGACCTTGCGCACGAAATTGGCCATATCCTCTTCGGCCGAACGTGCCTGCGGGTGAAACTCGGGATAAGCCGCCACTTCGATATGAAAGTGGTCGCCATGCTCGGCACGGATAAAGCTCACCAGTTCGTTGGCGTAACGGAACTCCCCGGCCTCGACCATACCTGACGGCATGTCGCCGCGCAGTGCCACGATATGGCGGATGCCGTGCTCGCGGTACTCGTTCAGCACCGAACGGATATTGTCGCGCGTCGAACCGATGCACGACAAATGCGGCGCGGCAGCCAGCCCTGCTCCGCGGATATCGAGCACCGCCGCCAGCGTCCCTTCGCGCGTGGTGCCGCCGGCACCGAAAGTCACCGAGAAAAACTCGGGCTTGAACTGTGCCAGTTGTGCCCGCGTATTGCGCAGCTTGGCCATGCCCTCGTCGGTCTTGGGCGGAAAAAACTCGAAACTGAAATTGCGCTTGTCCATGGTATCCCCCTTGTACTGGCAGCCAGACTGCCCGGATGCTCTTGCCGGCATCGCAGGCAGCCGCATAGCGTGATGGCAAGGCTGCAAATAGCCGCCCCATCACACCCGATCAATAGCGGTAATGTGCCGGCTTGTACGGGCCATCCTTGGACACGCTGATATAGCTTGCCTGCTCATCGGACAACTCGGTCAGCCGCGCGCCGATGCGCGCCAGATGCAGGCGGGCGACTTTCTCGTCCAGATGCTTGGGCAGCACATACACTTCACGGCCGTATTTTGCACCGTTGCAGAAGATCTCGATCTGCGCCAGCACCTGATTAGTGAAGCTATTGGACATCACAAAGCTCGGGTGGCCGGTACCGCAGCCCAGATTCACCAGACGGCCTTCAGCCAAGAGGATGATGCGCTTGCCATCGGGGAAGATGATATGGTCGACCTGCGGCTTGATATTGTCCCACTGGTACTGGCGCAGGCTGGCGACTTCGATCTCGGAATCGAAGTGGCCGATATTGCACACGATGGCGTTATTGCGCATTTTCTGCATATGCGCGTGCGTGATCACACCGACGTTGCCGGTGGTGGTGACAAAAATATCCACATCGCCACAGACTTCATCCATACGCACCACACGATAGCCTTCCATCGCCGCCTGCAGCGCACAGATCGGATCGATCTCGGTCACCCACACCGTCGCACCCAGACCGCGCAAGGATTGCGCGCAGCCCTTGCCCACATCGCCATAACCCAGCACCACCGCCACCTTGCCGGCGATCATCACGTCGGTTGCACGCTTGATGCCGTCCACCAGCGATTCGCGGCAGCCGTACAGATTGTCGAACTTGCTCTTGGTTACCGAGTCGTTGACGTTGAATGCCGGGAACGGCAGCAAGCCATCCTTCTGCATCTGATAGAGGCGATGCACGCCGGTGGTGGTTTCCTCGGTCACGCCCTTGATATGCGCCAGACGCTTGGAATACCAGTGCGGGTCCAGCGCCAGATGGCGCTTGATCGACGCGAACAGCGCGGTTTCTTCTTCATTGGATGGATGGCCGATCACGCCGATATCGCTTTCGGCGCGGCTACCCAGCATCAACAGCAAGGTCGCGTCGCCACCGTCGTCCAGAATCATGTTCGCCGGCTCGCCTTCCGGCCATTCGAAGATGCGGTGCGAATACTCCCAGTACTCGTCCAGATTCTCGCCCTTGAACGCGAACACCGGGATAGCGGCAGCGGCAATGGCGGCAGCGGCATGATCCTGGGTCGAGAAGATATTGCACGAAGCCCAGCGCACATCGGCACCCAGCGCCACCAGCGTTTCGATCAGCACACCGGTCTGGATGGTCATGTGCAAGCTGCCGGCAATACGCGCACCGCGTAGCGGCTGGCTGTGCTTGTACTCTTCGCGCAGCGCCATCAGGCCGGGCATCTCGGTCTCGGCGATCGCCAGCTCCTTGCGGCCCCACTGCGAGAGATTGATGTCGGCGACGAGGTAATCGGTGAATTCAGCCATCGTGTTGTTCCTGTCACGAAGGCCGGGAGGGATGCGGCTCACCCGACATCCCGTGCCCGGCACGGGTTGCATAGGTGAGTGCGGTTGAAGCGGTCCGGGCCTGGGGCGCAAGCCTTGCAGCACTCCCCGGAATGGGCAGATTATAGCCGCAAAAATACACTTATGGCATTCAAAATGCCATAAGCAAAAACGGACCGCTCAAAGCGATCCGTTTTCTAGTTTCACAAGCTGACAAGAAGCATTACAGCCCTGCGTCGGCGCGCAGCGCTTCGACCTTGTCGGTGCGCTCCCAAGTGAACTCGGGCTCTTCGCGGCCGAAGTGGCCGTAGGCGGCGGTCTTGGTGTAGATCGGGCGCAGCAGGTCCAGCATCTGCACGATGCCTTTCGGGCGCAGATCAAAGTGGCGCTTCACCAGCTCGACGATGCGTTCGTTCGGAATGGTGTTGGTGCCGAAGGTGTCAACCGAGATCGAGGTCGGCTGCGCCACGCCGATGGCGTAGGAAACCTGAATCTGGCACTGGCGCGCCAGGCCGGCAGCGACAATATTCTTGGCAACATAACGGCCGGCGTAAGCGGCCGAACGGTCGACCTTGGACGGGTCCTTGCCGGAGAAAGCACCGCCGCCGTGCGGCGCAGCACCGCCGTAGGTGTCGACAATGATCTTGCGCCCGGTCAGGCCGCAGTCACCCATCGGCCCGCCAATCACGAAACGGCCGGTCGGGTTGACCAGATAGCGGGTGGCGGCGGTGATCATTTCCGGCGGCAGCACCGGCTTGATGATGTCTTCGATCACGGCTTCGGTCAGGGTCTTGTGGTCGATGTCCGGGCTGTGCTGGGTGGACAGCACCACGGTATCGATGGACTTGGGCAGGCCGGTGGCGGTGTCGTAGATGCAGGTGATCTGGCTTTTCGCATCCGGGCGCAGCCATGGCAGGCGGCCGTCCTTGCGCAGCTCGGCCTGACGCTGCACCAGACGGTGGGCGTAGTAGATCGGGAACGGCATCAGCGTCGGGGTTTCGTCACAGGCATAACCGAACATCAGGCCCTGGTCACCGGCGCCCTGGTCCAGATCTACGCCCTCGCCTTCGTTCACGCCTTGGGCGATATCCGGGCTTTGCTTGTCGTAACCGACCAGCACCGCGCAACCGTGGTAGTCAAAGCCCAGCTCCGAGCTGTCGTAGCCGATGCGCTTGATGGTTTCGCGGGCAACCTTGATATAGTCGACGTTGGCATGGGTGGTGATTTCACCGGCCAGCACCACAAGACCGGTGTTGACCAGCGTTTCGGCGGCAACGCGTGCCTTGGGATCTTCACGCAATACGGCGTCAAGAATGGCATCGGAGATCTGGTCGGCAACCTTGTCGGGATGGCCTTCGGATACGGATTCGGAGGTAAAGAGATATTCGCTCATGGATGTTCCCAAAGAGATGGCTTCACGTTGGTGGTAGAATGACCCGCTTTGACCAAGCTACAAGGACAATCATGTCCCGTCTCGCTCAAATTCTGCTCGCGGCCCTTGCCCGGCTACCGCTAGGCTGGCTACAAGCTATTGGTGCCCTACTGGGCAGGATTACCTACCATACCTCCCCGCAGTATGCTGCGAGGATCGAAGAAAACCTGAAAAAAAGTGGAGTTTGCGCCAATTATCAGGTTTATCAAGAATATGTCAAAAAAAGTGTTGCCGAAACCGGGAAAGGCACGCTGGAACTGGCCCTTGCCTGGACCCGTGATTCGGCTGACATCTGTGCGCTGATCAAGTCCTGCGATGGCTGGGAACATGTGGAAACCGCACTGGCTGCCGGCCAGGGCATTATCTTTGTGACTCCGCATCTGGGGGCCTACGATATTGCCGGGCGCTATATTGCGTCACGCCTGCCTTTTTCGCTGACCGCCATGTACCGCCCGCCCAAGCTTGCGTGGCTAGAGCCGGTGATGCAGGGCGGACGCATGCGCGACAATGTCAAAACTGCGCCGGCAACGCCTGCCGGGGTACGCTTAGTGATGAAAGCGCTGAAAAACGGCGAGGCCACCATTATTTTGCCGGATCAGGTGCCCGGCAGCGGCGATGGCGTGTGGGCACCCTTTTTTGGCCGCCCGGCCTACACCATGACCTTGCTGCCGCGGCTGGCCCAGATGAATAATGTGGCCACCTTGCTGTTCTATGGCGAACGCCTGCCGGCGGGACAGGGCTTTGCCGTGCATATCAGCCCGCTGCCCGCGCCCTTCAGTGGCGACAAAGCCCAAGATGGCATGCTGATGAATCAGGCGATCGAACAACTGATACGCCGCTGCCCCACCCAGTATCTATGGAGCTATAACCGCTACAAGACACCGGCCGGCGCCAGCGGGCCCCACACGGAAACACCTGCCCCATGAAATTTGCTTTTGCCCTGCTCTGGCTGATCCGCCTGCTGCCACTGTCCCTGATCGCGCTGCTGTCGCGGCTGCTTGGCGCACTCGTTTACCCCTTCGCCACTGCCCGCCGCCGCGTGGGGCTGACCAATCTGCGGCTGTGTTTTCCTGCCATGAAGCCGGCCGAGCGCACACGCATCCTGCGCCGCCACTTCGGCCATATGCTGCAACTGGTGCTGGAATACGGTATTTGCTGGTGGAGTAGCCCGGCGCGCATCCGGCAGCTGGTTGAACTCAAGGATCTGCATCACCTGACCGACCGCAGGGAAGCGGGGGAAGACGTGATCCTGTTCTACCCGCACTTTGTCGGCTTCGAACTGGCCGCGCTGCGCCTGAATCTGGAAGTGCCGCTGGTCAGCGTCTACTCGCACCAGAAGAACCAGGCGATGGACAAAAAGCTGTACGCCGGGCGCAACCGCTTCGATAACGCCTTTATCGTATCGCGCCAGGAAAGCCTGCGCGCCATCATCAAGGCGATGCGCAAGGAACATGCGCCCTTCCTCTATCTGCCCGACCAGGACTTCGGCCGCCGCGACTCCATCTTCGTGCCCTTCTTCGGCGTCCAGACGGCGACCGTGCCGGGGCTATCGCGCATCGCAGGTCTCGCCAAAGCGAAGATCGTACCGGCCATCCCGCTACGCACGGCACACGGCATCACGCTGCGCTTTTATCCGGCATGGGACAACTTCCCCAGCGACGACATCGTTGCCGATACACGGCGCATGAACGAATTTCTGGAGCAACGCATTCTGGAAGCGCCCGAGCAGTATTACTGGCTGCACAAGCGCTTCAAGACGCGGCCGGAAGGCGAAGCCTCGGTCTACTGATATCGGCGGGCGGGGTATGGCGTGATGGCCGGTGCCGCCCTCTGCCCGCTTACACCTTGCGGCTAGTCACCCTTCTTTTCTTCCAGAAATAGCAGCCAGCAAAGCCCGGAAACGCGAACACGGCGAACAGCGCGATGGTGGTGACGTAAAACTGCCAGTTCTGCGCGTGTACCGGCATCTGGCGGCCCTCCAGAAAGCGGGCCAGCAGGCCGATCAACAGATACAGCACCACCAGCTCCAGCAGCTGCCAGCCGAAGTGCTTGTGCTTGACGGCCATAAAGCCGCCTACGCGCGGCAGGATAAAGGGTAAGTTGGCCGCGATGATGGCGAGCACGAGCAGGACGATCACACTGGATTGCATTTTTTCCCTGACAAATTCAAATAAAACGGGCGTGTTGCGCACATTCGCAACACGCCCGTCCGGTTTTGATAACGATAAATTACAGAACGGCCAGTGATTGACGCATGGCTTCGATACAAAGTTCAATCAGCCCTTGCGGCATCACCCCCAGCGCCAGCAAAGCCAGCGCATTCACCGACAGCAATAGCTTCATATCGCCGCGCACGGTGATGGGCGCATCGGTCTGCTTGTCGTCAAAGTAGATGTTCTTCACGACGCGCAGGTAGTAGAAGGCACCGATCAGCGACATCAGCACCGCAAAGATTGCCAGATAGAGCGAGCTCATCATGGCAAAACCCATGTGCACCGACCCCAGGTCGACGACGGACTTGATCACCGCAAACTTGGCATAGAAGCCGGCCAGCGGCGGAATGCCCGCCATGGAGAACATCACCAGCAGCATCAGGAAGGCGTACCAGCTATTGCGCTGGTTCAAGCCTTTCAGATCATCCAGCTTCTCGCATTCGAAACCGGCACGGGACAGCGCCAGCAGAATACCGAAACCGGCCAGCGTCGTCAGCACATAGATCATGGCGTAGAACATGGCCGCAGCGTAGCCCTGCTCGTTGGCAGACAGCAGGCCCAGCAGCAGGAAGCCCATGTGCGAGATGGTCGAGTAGGCCAGCATGCGCTTGATATTGG
>NZ_JBOFOO010000218.1:0-1640 GCF_051659485.1 Craterilacuibacter sp.
AGGAACAGGATATTGCCGATACTGGAGAGGTTATCCGTTGCCGTATCCTTGAATGCGTTTTCTGGCTCGCAAAGCTGGACGGGTCTTGGCATGCTGCCATAACTGCAGGTGCGCACGGGATACGACATCAAGGCAGTCGGGCTTATCTTAATTAAACTCCGCCTTTCCCTGTCAAATGGGCTAGATATCTCCATGAACATCAGGGCGGCAGCAAAGCAGAATCCATGCCGGCAAGAGCGCGTTCACGACCTTGCAAGCCAGCGCGCAACAAGACGAAAACGGCCGAGAAAGCGGAAGTGCACAGAGGGTACATGAGCATGTCTAAACCGTTTTAAACACCGAACACCTGCATGCAGCAGATCATCAACAGGTTTCTAGAAACCGTCCCGGACAGACATTGACGCCCTACCCCCTTGGCCGTCAGCTCCAGTGGCCACGTGTTACGGGTGATGCCGGTCACGGCCGGCTCGGTATAGCTGGTGAGACCCAGTTCGGGCGTATTGCTGCGCCCGACAATCACCAGCCCGGCCTGACGGTAGCGCGCCACCAGAACGCTGTCCTGCCCGGCCCGGACCGTTAGTAGCAGGCGGGTGCCGGTGCCGACTGGCTCACCGGCACAATCGGATAGCAGCGCCTTGACCACAAAAGGCACGCAGGTAAACGGGCCGTCCGGCAGTGTGTCCAGCGACTGGATCGCACTGGCGCGCATATCGTGCACCAGTGCGTTGATGTGCGGATTGACTGCATCCAATTGCGCAAGACAGACCGGCAATACTTCACCACGGCTTAACTCACCTGTACGCAGCAGCGCGGCCAATGCGATCGCATCATGCTGCTGGTAATCCCCGATTTCTGCCATAACGCCTCCACTTAAGCCCACGTCATCGTAAGACAAGCGACAGGCATCAGACAGGCATCAGCTAGGGTTCATCCAAACCCGTTAACGCGTTTTCAACATGCAGCCGGCCAGACCCATGCCCTGCAGCAGCCGCAAAGCGGCTGCCAGCATCTGCGTCTGGGCGGCAAGCTGCCCGCGCCCGGCCTCGATATTGAGATAAGGCACGCCATAACGGGCGGCATACACCGACAGCGAGCCGTCATCGGACACATGGCGCGCATCCTGCAGTACCACATTGAAGCCCTGCGCCGCCAGCGGCGCAAACAGGCGCGCATCGCTCAGGTAGAAAAAGTTGTCGGCCGGCTGGCCCTTCGCCCTGTGTACGGCCAGTGCATCCGCTGACAGTGCGCCAGCGGGCTGGTACGAGGCGACCGAGTAGCCGCCGGGATGGTTGTTGTGTAGCGCGATAATGGCCGAGGCTTGATAAAAGCCGGCGCGGGACAACAAACTGCCGGCAAAGCTGGCCACTGACTGCCGGGCGGCAGCATGATTGGCACCGTAATGCGCCAGCGTAGCGGCGATGCCGGCCGGACTGAAAATGCGGTTGGGGTCGATGCGGTAGTGCGCGGCAGCCAGCTTGAAATCCAGCGCCCGGGTCTCTTTATGCAACAGCCGTACAAAGCGTCCGCCAGCAACCGGCAACAGGGCAAGTCCGGCTGCGGCGGCCGTTTTTTCATCCTCGTGCAGACTCAGCAACAGCACGCCACCCCGCCGGCACGGCCCGTAACGGGTTTGCAGCGCG
>NZ_JBOFOO010000219.1:0-6967 GCF_051659485.1 Craterilacuibacter sp.
GACTACTTTGCAGCCGATCAAACGCCAGACACTGACTAGTGCTGTCACTGAGTCCTTGCGTAAACGCATTCTTTCGGGCGAGTTTGCCGATGGTCAGCAATTGCGGCAGGAGGCTTTGTCCAATGAATACGGTGTCAGCCGTGTACCTGTGCGTGAGGCCTTACGCCAGCTGGAGGCTGAAGGCTTGATTCAGATCATTGATCATAAGGGAGCGCTGGTTTCCACGCTTTCATTTGAGGATGTGCAGGAGCTGCTTGAAATCCGGGCAATGCTTGAAAGCTCGGTGCTGGCGGCTTCTATACCGCTTCAGACGAAAGAGGATCTGGACTTGGCCGAACAAACGCTTAAGGAGTTCGAGCAAGCATTGGACGCACATGATGTGCGGCAGTGGGGGGAGCTCAACTCCCGTTTTCATCTTGCCTTATATCGTTCTGCAGGACGCCCGAACACTTTGTCATTGATCGAGTCCTTGCACAATAAAACCGATCGTTACACGCGTATGCAGATTTTGCTCACTCATACGATGAAACGTGCGCATTTTGAGCATAGCCAGTTGCTGCGCCTGTGTCGTGAACGTGCAGCCGAAGAGGCTGCCGAATATATCCGTTCCCATATTTTATCGGCTGGTTGTGCACTGGGTGAGTATCTCAAAAGCCAGTCTATGGCGACAGCCTGATTTTCAAGCTGCCGTAGGGGAGGCTGCAGGTCTCTATCCGGGTAAGTGTATCGGTGGCTTCCGCGGGGGCAAGTCAGGTTTTGGCGCCATGCAAGTAGTACTGCTGTGTTTCAGTTTTTGGCCCATGGTGATTAAAGCGCGCAGTTTTTTGGCCGATAACGTAATATCTGTTGAAAATACTCGCGGGTGTAGATAATGCAATTTTTCAAATCAAGTGCTGCCTTTTTGCTATTAGCATCATGTGTCGCGTGCGCTGCGCCGAGTAAGAGTATTAATCCGTCTTCGGGCTGGATGGTTGTTGCCGATGTACCGCCTGCTGCTGGTCGTATTGCCAATGCACCGGCGATGGGCGTGGATGGTACAGTGCTAGGTGGTGGTTATGCGGGGCCTGGACAGGCGCCCAAGGTCGTTGTGCAGGAAAAAATCGTACTCAAGCCGGCTGCTCCTTTGCCTGAGTCTGCTTATGAGGCACTGCGTGTCCGCGTAGTCGGACGTGGTGCGCCACCGTACTCCAAATCCTTGTCTGGCGTGCAGCAACGCTTATTGGCGATGCGCGCTTCCCAGCTTGACGCCTATCGCAATATTGCGGAGCAGGTGCAGGGTGTGCGTCTGGTGGGGAGTAGCTCGGTTTCTAATCTAGTCACGATTAACGATATCTTCCGTGTTTATGTAGATGCTTATTTGCGCGGTGTGCGCATTGTATCGACCAGCATGAAACCGGATGGTAGTGCCGAGACTATCGCTGAAATTGTGCTGGACGAGACTTTTTATCAAGCCTATCGCAATGCCCTGGCAGGACAGACCCAGCAGGTGCAGCGTACCGCAGAGGCGATGCCTGCTCTGCCGGCTCAGGCTAGCTTGTCTGGCAGTTGCACTGGAAAAGCCTGCGCCTGGGGTAACAATTTTTACATGGCGCAATAATGACAGGCTCGCTTGTCCGCTGGATGGGTTTGCTGCTGCTGACGACTTTCCTGTCATGGGCTTCTCTTGCCATGGCCGCTGTCTATCAGGCGGAAGGGATGGCCTCGCTTGGCGCGGGCCGGGAGGCTGCCCGCGAGATGGCCATCGATGACGCGCTCTCACAGATTGCCGTGTCTCATGGTGGGCGTTTGCTTGGCGTCAGTGAGCTTGGTAGTCAGGGCTTGGCCGAGTCTTCATTGCTGGGTCCTAAGCGCGTTCCGGGGCGGATGACGGTGATCTCCGAGCGTGAAGGCGAGCAGCTTTTGTATGTGACGGTCAGTCTGGATACGGCGGCGCTATCATCCGAATCGGCTGCAGCACAGCCTGCGGCTGTTCCGGCCTCTGCTGCGGCTACTGATATTTGCGCCGCTGGCGCTTTACCACCGGGGCGCTTTCTTAAGCGCCGCGCGCTGAGTACTTTTTTCGCAGTCAATCACCCGCAGCAAAGTAGCGGGTTGGGCGATATCTCGCACTGGCTGCCGGCTGAGCTCGCGCGGCGCTTGTCGGAGCACGCCAATGTGACGGGCTTGGATGGTGGCCGCTATACCTTGTTTGCGCCGGGCGTGCGGGATGAACCCTTGGCCGGGCTTGATAGCGCCCGCGCCTTGGGTCTTCGTGAGGATGTGCAGTTTGTGGTGGCAGGCCAAGTGGTTGATAGTCAGGTGACGGCTCAGGCCCCACGTGTGTCCTTGTTTGGTGTGGCAGATAGCGTGGATGCCAGTATCACCTATAACGGCCCGTTTGCCGGATTTTTAGGTGCGTCCATGCGTGTTGCGCCGGTGGCGCGGCAGTTCAGTATGGATGTGTGGCTATATGATGGCTTTAGTGGTGCACTGCTGGCACGTGAGCGCCTGAGTGGTGTTGCCCGCGGCGATGTTGCGCCATCTTCGGCACGCAGTTTCACGCCGTATTCGCTGGCTGGTAGCGATTATGGACGCATGATCAGCGGTTTGCTAGATCAGGCCGTCGAGCATCTCACCGCTAATATGACCTGTCTGCCGTTTACCTCGCGTGTAGTGCGGGTGGAGGGGGGCAAGGTTTATCTTGGTGCCGGTGCCGTAGATGGTTTGGCGGTGGGGGATCGTTTGCTGGTTTACCGGCAACAGCCCGATACCCGGATCCGCGCAGCATCGGGTGAGGTGTTAGGCGTGCCGGAAGTGTTATTGGGGGATGTGTCTATCACTCAGGTGCAGCCGCGTTTGGCTATCGGCATCATGAATGGCGGTCGTTTACCGCAGACCGGTGATCTGGCGCGTTTTCCCCGCCGTTTTTGATTGAGACTAGGCCTGCAGTATGCAGGCCTATTTATCAAGGTACTATTGATAATTGTTATCATTCAGCTTATTATCGCGGCATCAAAACCAACGTCGTGCGGGAGAGTAGCTTGAACAAAATGCTGATGATGGGTGCCGTACTGGCATCGCTGTCTACATGGTCGCTGGCAGAAGAGCTAGTGGTGTATGGTGCGCGCGGCGAGCAATTGGTTAAACCGCTATTCGATGCCTACCAGAAGGAAACAGGCGTTAATATCCGTTACATCATGGACAAGGAAGGTCCGCTGATGGAGCGCCTTAAGGCCGAAGGCAGCAACTCTCCGGCCGACATCCTGCTAACGGTGGATGCCGGCAATTTGTGGCAGGCATCCCAGATGGGTCTGCTCAAGCCGTACAGCTCCAAGGTGATAGATGCCAATGTGCCGGCGCATCTGCGTGACCCGAAAAAAGAATGGGCCGGCTTGTCTATTCGTGCCCGTACCATTTTCTACAACACCCAAAAAATCAAGCCGGGCCAGTTGTCCAGCTATGAAGATCTGGCCGATCCCAAGTGGAAGGGCAAGCTGTGTCTGCGCACTTCCAAAAAGGTGTACAACCAGTCCTTGGTTGCCATGATGCTGGCTGAAAATGGTAAAGTAGCTACCGAAAAGACTGTTAAAGGCTGGGTCAATAATCTGGCGACCGATGTGTTTCCAGATGACACCAAGATGCTGGAAGCAATTGCAGCTGGTCAGTGTGATGTCGGCATTGCCAACACCTATTACTACGGCCGCCTGATGGAAAAGAGCCCGAAGCTGCCGCTGGGTATCTTCTGGGCCAACCAGAAAGCTAAGGGGGCTCATGTGAATATTTCGGGTGCTGGCCTCGCGCGTTACACCAAGCAAGAGGCGGCTGCGACCAAGCTTCTGGAGTGGCTGTCGTCGGATAAGGCGCAGAATATGTTTGCCGATGTGAATATGGAGTTCCCGGTCAACCCGAAGATTAAGCCGGATGCCAAAGTGGCAGCCTGGGGTTCGTTCAAGCATAACCTGATCAATGTGTCCAATGCCGGCAGCCGTCAGGCCGAAGCAGTCATGCTGATGGACCGCGCCGGCTATCGTTAAGCCTGTGTGTCTGATGACAAAAGCCGAACCGCCTAGGTTCGGTTTTTGTCTTGTCTGGCCGGTATAATGCCTAAGCTTCCCATCCACCGATAAAGACCTTGCCTGCCTTGTCAAAATTTTCTGCCTTGCCCCATTTGCCGCGCTGGCGCATCGTGGTGTGCCTGATCTGTCTGTTGACGTTGATCCCGCTGGCCGTGATCGTGCCTGCCGTATTCAGCCCTGACCCGCAGATCTGGTCGCATCTGGTCGAGTATTTATTGCCGCAACTGTTTCTCAATACGGCTTATCTCATCGTGGGTGTCGGGATTGGGGTATTACTGATCGGTGTGTCGCTAGCCTGGCTCGTCTCGGTGTACGACTTTCCCGGGCGACGTTTTTTCAACTGGGCCCTGATGCTGCCACTGGCGATGCCGGCCTATGTGATGGGCTTTTCGCAGCTTGGTTTGTTTGATTACACCGGCCCGTTGCAAAGCTGGTTGCGTGTCACTACAGGCGACTCGAGCTGGGTGCCCTCGATACGCTCGACACCTGGCGTGATCATGGTACTGACGCTGGCTTTTTACCCCTATGTCTATTTGCTGGCGCGCAATGCTTTTTCGACCCAGGGGCGGCGTGCGCTGGAGGTCGGGCAGTCGCTGGGCTTGTCGCGCGCGCAAGGCTTTTGGCGCGTTGCCTTGCCGATGGCGCGGCCATGGATCATGGGTGGCCTAATGCTGGCATTGATGGAAACGCTGGCCGACTTCGGTACTGTCTCTATCTTTAACTACGACGCCTTTACCTCGGCCATCTACAAGGCCTGGTTCAGCTTCTTTTCGCTGGACACCGCCAAGCAACTGGCTTCTATGCTGGTGCTGATTGTATTTGTGTTGGTAGTGCTGGAGCAGCGCGCACGCGGACGGCGTGCCTATACCCCAAGCGGCCGTGCTGCCGCCTTGCACCGTCTGCCGTTGACTGGCACACATGCTTTTTTTGCCATCCTGTTTGCCTCGCTGATCTTGTTGGCAGCGTTTGTACTGCCTTTCGGGCAGATTGTGTGGTGGTCCTTCCAGAGTCTGGATGCCGAGCTTAATCGTGATCTGCTGGCTTATGTGCTGCGCTCTGTGGTGTTGTCGGCGCTGGCGGCTGCACTGGTGTGTGCGGTCGCGCTCTTGCTGTCGTATGCGCAGCGGCGTGACCCGTCGCGTGCGACGCGGGTGCTGTCGCGCCTCGCAGTCATGGGTTATGCCGTGCCGGGTACGGTGCTGGCTGTTGGTATTTTCGTGCCGGTAGCTTGGTTGGATAATGTGTTGCTGGCTGCTTTGTCCGGCATATTGCCCGCAGGGACGACGGCGATACTCAAGGGCTCGATGTTTGTATTGCTGCTGGCTTATCTCGCACGCTTTCTGGCTGTCGGACATACCTCGGTCGATGCGGCCATGCACCGCATTACCCGCTCGCAAGAAGAAGCGGCGCGCAATCTTGGCTGGTTCGGCTGGCGTCTGGTGGGGCGCCTGCATCTGCCATTGTTGCGTGGCGGGCTGATGACGGCACTACTGATGGTATTCGTTGATGTCATGAAGGAAATGCCGATCACGCTGATGACCCGCCCGTTCGGCTGGGATACGCTGGCGGTGCGTATTTTTACCCTGACCAGTGAGGGGGAGTGGGAGCGCGCTGCCTTGCCTGCGGTCATGATTGTGCTGGCCGGCCTGTTGCCGGTGATCCTGCTGTCCAAAGAGGAAGACTGAAATGCACCCCTTGCTTGAATTTACTGCGGTATCGCATGCCTATGGCGAGCGCACGGTCATTGACCAGATGAGTTTTTCCCTGCAGAACGGCGAAATAGGTTGCCTGTTGGGCGGCTCCGGTTGTGGCAAGACTACGGTATTGCGCTGCATCGCCGGCTTTGAGACTCTGGGGCAGGGCGAACTGAGCTTGGGCGGTCGGGTGCTGGCTAATGCCAGTATGGCGGTGCCGGCTCATCTGCGCGAAATAGGCATGGTTTTTCAGGACTATGCGCTGTTTCCGCATCTGACCGTCGAGCGCAATATCGCATTTGGCCTGTCTGCCTTGGCGCGTAGCGAGCGCAAGGCGCGGGTGGGGGCGATGCTGGTACTGGTCGGACTGACAAGTTACGCCAAGAGTTACCCGCATGAGTTGTCCGGCGGCCAGCAGCAGCGGGTTGCACTGGCGCGGGCATTGGCAACCAAGCCGCGCTTGCTACTTCTGGATGAACCGTTTTCCAATCTGGATGTGGATCTGCGTGAGCGCCTTAGCCGTGAGGTGCGCGACATTCTCAAGCATGAGGGTGTGAGTGCGATACTGGTGACTCATGATCAGCACGAAGCCTTTGCCGTGGCTGACAAAGTCGGCGTGATGCATGGTGGGCGGTTATTGCAGTGGGCGACGCCGTATCAGCTTTATCACGAGCCGGTATCACGCTATGTGGCCGACTTTATCGGGCAGGGCGTATTGGTGGCAGGCAAGGTTAGCGGGCCGCGTTGCCTTGAGCTTGAGGTAGGCGAGTTTTGCGGGCTGCTGCCGCTGGGCTTTGAGACCGGTGATAGGGTCGATGTATTGCTGCGTCCTGATGATGTGGTGCACGACGACGCGAGTCCCCAGACTGCAGTCGTTGTTTCCAAGGTGTTTCGCGGTGCTGATTTTCACTACACGCTGGCGCTGCCATCCGGGCAACGGGTACTGGCCCAAGTCTCCAGTCACCATAATCACGCCATCGGTGAGCCGATAGGCATCCGGCTGGAGCTGGATCATCTGATTGCGTTCAAGCAGGAGTAAGGGCTGGAGGGGCTGGCTTTTGGATTTTTCGGAATAATGGAGACGGGAATAGGGAGCCGCGGTGTTGACGTGCTTGGTCGGTTCGCAACACTGAACCCGAGTCCCGAGTCCCGAGTCCCGAGTCCCGAGTCCCGAGTCCCGAGTCCCGAGTCCCGAGTCCCGAGTCCCGAGTCCCGAGT
>NZ_JBOFOO010000220.1:0-10158 GCF_051659485.1 Craterilacuibacter sp.
GACCCTGACCCAGATGCTGCGCAAGGAAAAGGTCGTTGGCTGTTTTGTCGAATTTTTCGGAGCCGGCAGCGCCAGCCTGAGCATCACCGACCGCGCCACCATCGCCAATATGGCACCCGAGTACGGCGCCACCATGGGTTTTTTTCCGGTAGATGATAAAACCCTGACTTATATGCGGGGCACCGGCCGCAGCGACGCCGACATTCTGGCTTTCGAAAGCTATTTCAAGGCGCAAGGTCTGTTCGGCATGCCGGCAGCCGGCGATATCCGCTACAGCCGTACGCTGAAGCTGGACCTGCACGGCATCACCCCCTGCCTCGCCGGCCCCACGCGTCCGCAAGACCGCATCGCATTGCCGGCCATGCAAGAAAACTTCGCTACCCTGTTTTGCGCTTCGGCCGCGGACAACGGCTTCAACAAACTCGTCACCGAACTGGAACAGCGCTACCCATTATTAAGCGCAGGCTCAGGGCAAGGCGACAACAGCAGCCAGCCACGCGCTACGGGGGAGATGGCCAATCACGCCCCCGCAAGTAGCGACCCCAATGATCTGGGTCACGGCGACATCCTGATTGCAGCGATCACCAGCTGTACCAACACCTCCAACCCCGGGGTGATGCTGGCAGCGGGTCTGTTGGCGCAAAAGGCTGTGGCCAAAGGTTTGCATGTCCATCCGCGCATCAAGACCAGCCTGGCACCTGGCTCGCGCATAGTCACCGCCTATCTGGAAAAAGCCGGCCTGATCGAGCCCCTGGCACAACTGGGCTTCGCGCTTGCCGCCTACGGCTGCACCACCTGCATCGGCAACTCAGGGGATCTATCACCGGCACTCAATGACACCATCACCCGCCATGACCTGATCTGCGCCGCCGTGCTATCCGGCAACCGCAATTTTGAAGCGCGCATCCATCCCAATCTGCGTGCCAATTATCTGGCCTCCCCCCCGCTGGTAGTCGCCTTTGCCATTGCCGGACGGGTCAATATCAATTTGGACACCGAAGCGCTGGGCATAGGCCGCGATGGAGCCCCCGTCTTTTTGCAAGACATCTGGCCCGCCTCGGATGAAATAGCGGCCTTGATGGCCACCGCCTTCGATCCGGACACCTTCCGCCGCCTATACGCCGACTTCACCCGCGACCACGATTTATGGAATGAGATCCAAGCACCACAAGGCGAGGTCTATAGCTGGCCTGCCAGCAGCTATATCGCCCGCCCGCCGTTTTTCGACGCGTTTACCATGCAGACGCCGGCCATCACCGATATCAGCGGCGCGCGCACCTTGCTGCTACTGGGTGACTCGGTCACCACCGACCATATTTCCCCGGCGGGGTCTTTTCACGCCACCTCGCCTGCCGGTCAGTATTTACTGTCACAAGGTGTCGCCAAGACCGACTTCAACAGTTACGGCAGCCGGCGCGGCAATCATGAAGTGATGCTGCGCGGCACTTTCGCCAATGTGCGCATCAAGAACCTGATGCTAGCGACAGATGCCGGCGGCAACCGTCCCGAAGGCGGCTACACCCTGCTGGACGGGCAGCAAGTGACGGTATTCGATGCCGCCATCGCTTATCAAAGCCGCAATACCCCCACCATCGTCTTTGCCGGTGAAGAATACGGCACCGGCTCCAGTCGCGACTGGGCAGCCAAAGGCAGCCAGCTACTAGGCATACGTGCCGTCGTCGCACGCAGCTTTGAACGCATCCACCGCAACAATCTGGTCGGCATGGGCATTTTGCCGCTGCAATTTACCGGCGCTGATAGCTGGCAGAGTCTGGGCATCACCGGTGAGGAAACCTTTGCCATCGCCGGCATTTCCCAAGGCCTGACAGCACGGCAAAAGCTGACGCTCAGCATGACCCGCAGTGACGGCAGCACACTCGCCATCCCCTTGCTGTGCCGTATCGACACGCCCATCGAGGTTGATTACTACCGCGCAGGCGGGATCTTGCCCTTTGTCTTGCGGCGTTTACTGGCAGACTGATACCCATCGCCGCGCAGAATCCAGGGCGCGGCATGCCCGCATCAAGACAGCCGCCATCCCGCACGGGTATAATCCGGCGCAACAAAGCCAATCCGTCATCTTCAAATACCAGAGGTTTTCATGAGCCGCACCTCCCTTTCCCGCTTTCTGATCGAGCAACAACGCAAGGCCGGCACGCTGCCACCCGATTTGCGCCACCTGATCGAAACCGTCGCCCGCGCCTGCAAGGCCATCTCGCATTCGGTGGGCAAGGGTGAACTGGCCGGCATTCTGGGCGAAGCCGGTACCGGCAATGTGCAAGGCGAAGCACAGAAAAAACTGGACGTGATCGCCAACGACGTTTTGCTGGAAGCCAATGAATGGGGCGGCAACCTCGCCGCGATGGCCTCCGAAGAAATGGAGCTGCCGTACTCGATCCCGGACGGCCTGCCGCGTGGCCGCTACCTGATGCTGTTCGACCCGCTGGATGGCTCGTCCAATATCGACGTCAATATCTCGGTCGGCACCATTTTCTCGGTACTGGAGTGTGATGCCTCGATAACCGGCCATCCGACCGAAGCCGATTTCCTGCAGCCTGGCACCCGTCAGGTCGCTGCCGGCTACACCGTCTACGGCCCGCAAACCATGCTGGTACTCACCTTCGGCAACGGCGTATACGGCTTTACGCTAGACCGTGAAAACGGCAGCTTCGTACTGACCCACCCCGAAATGAAAGTCCCGGAGAGCACGGGCGAATTTGCCATCAATATGTCGAATATGCGTCATTGGGAAGCGCCAGTGCAGCGCTATGTAGGCGAACTTCTGGCCGGAAAGACCGGCCCGCTGGGCAAGGATTACAATATGCGCTGGGTCGCCTCCATGGTGGCCGAAGTGCACCGTATCTTAGTGCGCGGCGGCGTCTTCATGTATCCAAAAGACGCACGCGACCCGGCCAAGCCGGGCAAGCTGCGTCTGATGTACGAAGGCAACCCGATGGCCTTTATCGTCGAACAGGCCGGCGGCATGGCGACCAACGGCCACCAGCGCATCATGGACATCCAGCCTGCAGCCCTGCACGAGCGCGTTGCGGTGTTCTTGGGTTCTAAGGAAGAAGTGGCGCGCGTCAGCAGCTATCACTCTGCCTAAGCACACTTAAACCCGGACAAGCCGGCCATGTGCCGGCTTTTTGCTGGCCAGCGCTTAAGCACTGCCAATAAAAAAGCCGCAAATCCCGGAGTATTTGCGGCTTTTATTCAATGCAGGGATCAGCCGCGCTTTAGCTTGGCGTTGGCCGCAATACGCATCCTGAGTGCATTCAGACGGATAAAGCCGGCCGCATCGGCGTGATTGTAGGCTCCGCCATCTTCGTCGAAGGTCGCGATATTGGGGTCGAACAGCGAGTCGGTATTCGATTCGCGCCCCACCACCATCACATTGCCCTTGTACAGTTTCAAACGAACCCAGCCATTCACTGTCGCCTGCGAGGCATCAATCATGGTCTGCATCATTGCGCGCTCCGGGCTCCACCAGTAGCCGGTGTAGATCAGCTGTGCGTACTTGGGCATCAGCTCGTCTTTCAGGTGTGCGACTTCACGATCCAGCGTAATCGACTCGATGGCACGGTGCGCCTTGAGCATGATGGTACCGCCCGGAGTTTCATAGCAGCCGCGCGACTTCATACCAACATAACGGTTCTCGACAATATCCAGACGCCCGATACCATGCTTGCCACCGATCTGGTTAAGCTGGGTCAGCACCTGCGCCGGGCTTAGCGCGACGCCGTTGAGGGCTACGATGTCGCCCTTTTCGTAGCTCAATTCCAGATACTCAGCCTCGTCCGGTGCCGTTTCCGGCGAATTGGACCACAACCACATATCTTCTTCCGGTTCGGCCGCCGGGTTTTCCAGCGCCAGACCTTCGTAGGAGATATGCAGCAAATTGGCATCCATCGAGTACGGGCTGGCACCGCTCTTGCGTTTACTGATGTCGATACCGTGGGTTTCGGCATAGGCCAAGAGCTTTTCGCGGCTCAAGAGATCCCATTCGCGCCATGGTGCGATCACATGGATATTCGGCTGCAGGGCATAGTAGCCCAGCTCGAAACGCACTTGGTCATTCCCCTTGCCGGTAGCGCCATGACTTACCGAGTCGGCACCGACCTCGCGGGCGATCTCGATCTGGCGCTTGGCAATCAGCGGGCGCGCGATCGAGGTACCCAGCAGGTATTCGCCTTCATACACGGTATTGGCACGGAACATCGGAAAAACGTAGTCGCGGACAAACTCTTCACGCAGATCATCGATATAGATATTTTCTGGCTTGATCCCCAGCGCCACCGCCTTCTGCCGGGCCGGCTCGACCTCCTCGCCCTGACCGATGTCGGCGGTGAAAGTGACCACTTCGCACTGATAAGTATCCTGCAGCCACTTCAGGATCACCGAGGTATCCAGACCGCCGGAGTAAGCGAGTACGACTTTTTTGATGCTGTTCATTTGCTATCTTTCAGAATTCCCGGCTGTTTGCACGCCATGCCGACACACAAACAGGACCCGTTGATCAGACTTTCCACGCTGTGGCGTGGTTTGAGTTTCCTTTTACCCCGTAGGGACTGGGCGCATACCGATGGGGCCGCGCTCAGCTTGCAGGTGCGTCAGCGTTGCGGGTCAAAGCCTGCCAACACCATGGATACACCCCGACCCTGCAGCGGGCGATATAGTTCGCCCGCGATGCTTCGTCGTCGCAGCAGCCGGACACGCGCGAAGACGCACGGAGTCGCCTCGGTTTGCGGGGCGCTGGATTTCAGGTACTGCCACGGCTCTTTCATCAGATCTTCCAAAAAACGGCTACCGCACCATCAACTCGTGGTCACGACAGCATTACAGATACGCAAGACTTAAGTCATACACGCTAAGCTGCCGCACCCCCATAAAACGCTTTTGACATGTTTTATAGAATTGCGACACGTATATATGTATACCAATTGACTATGCGTGGCAAGGGATCATGACATATTTATGTTGCGCCGCAACTGTTCCAACTCGTCGCAACGTAGCACGCGAACAGCCATTTCTCCTTGCAAATCAGCGAGTCCATGTATTTCTATGCCCTTTTGCGCCTTCATCAAGCGCACCAGATAAGCGATCACGTCTTCGTCTATTAGCTGACCGGGAACCAGCACCGGAATTCCGGGCGGATAAGGTACGATCTGGTCGCATGCCACACGCCCAAACAAGGCCGGATTGGGCCTGCCCTCCTCATCCAGCAAGGCAAGCCGTTCCCCTGCTTCGTAATATGCATCGCGCGGCAAACAGGCAAGCCGGGTAAAACGCGGCATATCAGGCAGGCGCACAGGCGCACGGGGCGACTTTTGCGTCCTGGCCAGACGCAAAATGGCATCATACAAACGCGAAACCTTGCTCTTGGTAGTCCCTATGGTCAGCAATAGCGTCAGCGTATTGAAGGTGGATTTTTCGACCTGGATATTGAAGCGCTCGAACAATTCGCGCTGCAACTCGTCCACGCTATAACCCGAACGCGAGATATCTATCGTCAGCTTGGTCGGGTCCAGCCTGATGCCGTCGTTTCTGACCTCATCGGGAAGCAACTCGTCCAGACCCAACACCCGGAATACGCCGGTCGCGTCTATCTTGGCCCTAAGATCCTCGGCCAGTTTCAAGGTCCGCTCCAGCAAGCGGTAACCTTCCATATGCGCCTGCTTGCGCGCCACGTCCAGACTGGCAATCAGGTTGTATTGCGGGCTGGTTGAGGTGTGCATATTGAAGTTTTCACGAAACAGATGCGCATCAAAATCCGGGTCATTCACGTGAATCATGCTGGCCTGCGAAAAAGCCGACAAAACCTTGTGGGTACTTTGCGTCGCGTAATCGGCACCGGACTCCAGCGCCGTCGGACGCAAGGCAGGATGAAAACGGGCATGGCCATACCAGGCTTCATCGATGATGACCTTGATTCCGGCCTCGTGCGCCACCTGGATAATCGGCGCCAGATCGTAACGCAGGCCATCATAAGTACACGAGGTCAGGATCAGCACGCGCGCATCGGGATGGTCGGCAATCGCCTGATAGATGGTGGCTTTGGGCACCGGCCCGAATACCCCGTACTGGCGATTGACCGATGAATCGAGATAAACCGGACAGGCGCCGGACAGGATCACGCCGTGATGGACCGATTTGTGACAATTGCGATCCAGTAACAGCTTGTCTCCGGGCGCCAGCAGGGTCTGAAAAATAACCTTGTTTGAAGTCGATGTCCCGTTGGTGGCGAAGTAGGTTAGGCGCGCGCCAAAGGTTTTGGCGGCCAGCGCCTGTGCTTCTGCAATCACGCCGGTCGGATGCATCAGCGAGTCCAGCATAGGCACCGAGACCGACAGATCGGCGCGCAGCATATTCTCGCCGACAAACTCGTGAAAATCGCCCACCCATGGGCTACCCAGCAAAGACTCGCCCCCCGAGTGGCCGGGGGTATGCCAGGAATCCTTGGCCATGGCCACATACTGGCGCAGCGCATCGTAAAACGGCGTGGCCGATTTTTCGGCGATTTCGGCACTCAGGATACGAAACCAGCCCTGATAATCGGTCTCGTCGCGATAGAAATAACCGCTGAGCGCATGGCTGGCCAACTCTTCCATCTCGGCTTTTTCGTCATCGTCGCTTAACAAGACATAACACGACAACTCGGGACGAAAAGCGCCGATGGCATTGACCAGCGCAATCACGGCACCGGCCGGCGCGCTGCCAATCAGGCAACGGTCGATGAGCACAATCTGTACATCGCCATCGGCCGCCAGTTGCGCCATAGCGTCGCCATGCGAGCTGGCAACACTGAAACAAAGGCCGTAAGGATTGGCCAGCTTTTGCGCCGCCTGTAGCAACCCCTTGCTGACAGCGCGCGCCCATACGCTGTCATGACTAACCAGCAGTACTCGGCTAACAGGGCTCATTCCGGGTCTCCTTCGGGCGTATCCGGCACTAATCCTGCCGTTCGCGCGTATTAAATGATGGTGAAGGCAAATGCCATTAAACTATCCTACGCACTCAAAGCCACGGCGTCATTTTGCAACCGCACATCGCCCCCCATACGCTACAATCGCGCCATGCTTACCGATGCCGAAAAAGACGCGATCCGCGACCACTACAAGACTCTCTCCGACAATCTGCCGGGCTTTCGCCCGCGTGCCGCCCAGCGCCGCATGCTGGCCGAAATCGCCAATGCGTTCTCGCGCAGCAAAGACATAGAAGATGGCGAGCTGCCCGAGCGCAACGGCGAGAGCATTATCGTGGTCGAAGGGCCGACCGGGGTCGGCAAGAGTCTGGCCTACTTGCTGGCAGGTGGCGTCATGGCCAAGATGCGCGGCAAAAAGCTGGTGGTCACCAGCGCAACCATTGCCCTGCAAGAACAGCTGGTCAACCGCGACCTGCCTTTCGTCATTGAAAATAGCGGTCTGGCGCTAACCTTTGCGCTGGCCAAGGGGCGCGGCCGCTACCTGTGCCCTTACCGCCTGTACGGACTGACGGCCGAACATGCACAAGATGCGCTATTCTCACCCGATCCGGCACTCGCACTATGGGACAAGAAGCCGGAGCAGGCCGAACTTGATACCCTGAATGCCCTGTCGTCGGCCTTCCACCAGCGCAAGTGGAATGGTGACCGCGACAACTGGCCCACCATCGTCGATGATAGCCTGTGGTTTCGCGTCACCAACGACAGGCACGGCTGCCTCAAGACCAGCTGCCCCAACCGCGCCGAATGCCCGTTTTATCTGGCACGCGACACACTGGAAAACGTCGATGTGGTGGTGGCCAACCATGACTTGATGCTGGCCGATATCGCCATGGGCGGCGGCGTGATCCTGCCGGCACCCGACGACAGTTTTTACTGCATAGACGAAGCGCACCATCTGGCCAAAAAAGCGGTCAACCAGTTTGCGGCAGAACACAGCCTGGCCCAGGCCATGGGCTGGCTGGAAAAAGTCGCGGCACTCGCCGTGCGCATCGAAACCCATATTGCCAAGCCCGAACTGACGAACGGCGCCATCGAAGCCGCAGCCGCCTGCATGGAGACGCTGACCGAGTGGCTATGGCTATTGGGCGGCGAACCGGCACTATCGGCCTCCGACGGCAACCCCGAGCCGACCTGGCTGCTGGACGATGGCCGCCTACCGGAACACCTGCAACAGCCGGCGGCCAATATGGCGATCGCTGCGCGCATGTTGTACAAGAATATTTCGGGCATGACCGATGCCCTGTCCGAGGCCAGACGCGACAAGCCGCAAGAAGCACCGGCACTGGACAAAGCCTCGACCGATCTGGGATTTATCGTCGGACGCAGCGAACAGCTCAACGCAGTCTGGGATCTGTTCGAAAAGGAAACCGACGACAAGGCTCCACCTATCGCCAAGTGGGTATCACGCCGACTCGACGGCAAGGGCGATTACCAGTTTTGTGCGTCGCCAGTCAGTGCCGCCGCCAGTCTCGCGGCCACCTTGTGGCGTCGTGCCGCCGCAGCCCTGCTCACCTCGGCCACCCTGCGCTCGCTGGGCGAGTTCGATTTGCTGCTGTCGCAGACCGGCCTGAAGTGGCTACCCGAGGTCAGCTGCATTGCACTGGACTCCCCATTCAACTTCAGCGAGCAAGGCGAGCTTTATCTACCGCCACTGGCAGCCAGCCCCAAGGACCCGGCGGCACATACCCGCGAAATTGCCGAGTGGCTGCCCAAACTCATCGCCGAAGATCAGGCTGTAGGCACCCTGGTGCTGTTTTCCTCGCGCCGCCAGATGCAGGAAGTCGCCAGCGCCCTGCCCGACACCTTGCGCGCAACGGTGCAGGTACAGGGCGAGATCCCCAAGAGCAAGCTACTGGAAAACCATTACCAGCGCATCAAGGACGGCAAGGCCAGCGTGATTTTCGGGCTGGATTCGTTCTCGGAGGGGCTGGATTTGCCGGGCGAAGCCTGTGTACACGTGATCATCGCCAAACTGCCTTTTGCCATGCCGGACGACCCGGTCGGCAAAACACTGGCACGCTGGATAGAAAAACGCGGCGGCAACCCGTTTATCGAGGTGACCGTCCCCGAAGCGTCGATCAAGCTGATACAGGCGGTCGGCCGCCTGATCCGCACCGAGCAGGACTGGGGCCGGGTCACCATCCTGGATAACCGCATCACCCGTCAGCGCTACGGAAAAAAGCTGCTGTCTTCGTTGCCGCCATTCAAGCGCATCTGAAACTAGGGTAGAATAACGGAATAACTTTCCGGCATGTTGCGGCCATCCCGCGCAACATGCCGGCTATAAGAGACATCCGACCCTGCAAGGCAAGCGCCGCCATCATGATCTGCAATCCCTACGAAATTGTCATCCAAGGCATCACCGAGGAAGGCCGCACCTTTCGCCCCAGCGACTGGGCCGAGCGCCTGTCCGGCATTATGTCGTCCTTTGGCGAAAACCAGAAACTGGCCTACCACCAGTTTGTCCGCCCCATGCTGCTGGACGGGGTGCGCTGCGTCGCCATCGACAAGAAGCTGGAAAAAATCCACCCCCCCATCTTCACCTTTCTGATGGACTTTGCGCGCGACAATCATTTACGCATCGTCGATTGCCGCACGCTAATAGACGAGGTTTATCCCAATAAGTTTTTGGCATAAAAACAACACTAGCGAAGCTTTTGGCGCTTTTATTCATTATTTTGCAACACATTTGTCATCTCCGTTGCTAGATTGGTACACAGCTGTCGCATGCCCTTTAGCAGGGTAAATACAGACAGCACAAAACCAATAAATAGCCCCTCGAAAACAACGGAGCACTGCAAACATGCAAAAGAAAACCCTCGCCATCGCCCTGGCCACCCTGTTCGCCCTGCCGGTTGTCGCCCACGCCGACGTCGTGATCTATGGCTTCATGGCTGGCAGCGTCGAGTCGGCCAAAGCCTCCGGCGGCAAAGATCCTATTTCCAGCACCACCCGCGTCAACTCGGACAACTCGCGTCTGGGTTTCAAAGGCAGCGAAGATCTGGGTAATGGCCTGAAAGCCGTATGGCAGGTTGAAAACTCACTGAGCCTGTACGACAACGGCGGCGGTAACACCTGGGCTGGCCGCAACAGCTTCGTCGGCCTGTCCGATGCAGTCTTAGGCACCGCAGTGCTTGGCCTGTACGACTCCGCCTACAAGCGCCTGACCGACACCG
>NZ_JBOFOO010000221.1:0-9498 GCF_051659485.1 Craterilacuibacter sp.
GGAATTCCATTTCATGGACTTTACCGTCGCGCCAGATTTTCAGCTTGAGCCAGTCGGACAGGGCGTTGACCACAGACACACCCACGCCGTGCAGGCCGCCGGAGATCTTGTAGCTATTGCTGTCGAATTTACCGCCGGCATGCAGGATGGTCATGATGACTTCTGCGGCGGAGCGGCCTTCTTCATGGTGGATATCGGTCGGGATGCCGCGGCCGTTGTCTTCCACCGAGATCGAGTTGTCGGGGTGGATGATGACGCGCACGGTGTCGGCGTGGCCGGCCAGTGCTTCGTCGATGGCATTGTCCAGCACTTCGAACACCATATGGTGCAGGCCGGAGCCATCCTGGGTGTCGCCGATATACATGCCCGGGCGCTTGCGCACCGCGTCCAGCCCTTTCAGGACCTTGATACTGTCTGCGCCGTATTCCTGTTCGCTCATCTTTTGCTTCTCAATTCTTTCAAATGCGGGAGTGGGGAATGGGGAGCCGGGAACGGGATGCGGTACATGGATGGTGACTTCATCCCTCTGTACGGCGGGGGAGGGCTGCCTGCTGGCAGCGGCCCTGTTCCCCATTCCCTGATCCCTGTTCCCGCTGTTGCCTTGCTCAGATCCGCATTGGCATCACGATGTATTTGAAGTTGCTATTGCCCGGGATGGTGAACAAGGCCGAGCGGCCGGCGTCGCCGAAAGCCAGTTGCAGCGTGTCGGCCGGCAGGTTGGTCAGCACATCCAGCAGGTAATTGATGTTGAAACCGATTTCCAGCTCGCCGCCGTCGTAGGCGATTTCCAGCTCTTCTTCGGCTTCTTCCTGTTCGCTATTGGTACACAGGATGGACATGGCGCCATTTTTCAGTACCAGACGCACGCCGCGGAATTTCTCGTTGGCGAGAATGGCCGCGCGTTGCAGTGCGTGCAGGAAGGACAGGCGGTCGATCAGGAACAGGCGGTCGTTATCCAGCGGAATCACCCGGTTGTAGTCGGGGAACTTGCCGTCGACCACTTTGCTGATGATCACGGTGCTGCCGAAGCTGAAGCGTACCTGATTGTTCAGCAGCTCGATCTGGATGGTTTCGTCGCTATCCTGCAGCAGCTTGTACAGCTCGATAATGGTCTTGCGCGGCAGGATGACTTCGGTCTTGGGCAGGTTGCCATCGTGGGTGGCCGAGGCAAAGGCCAGACGGTGGCCGTCGGTGGAAACCAGGCGCACCTGATCGCCCTCGGTCTGCAGCAACAGGCCGTTGAGGTAGTAGCGGATATCCTGCACCGCCATGGCGAACTGGACCTGCGACAACAGACGCTTGAGGTCGCGTTGCGGCAGGCTGAAAGTCGATTCTGCCGCGCCGTTGGGGGAGACAAACGGGAAGTCGTCAGCCGGCAGGGTCTGCAGGTTGAAACGGCTCTTGCCGGCCTTGAGCACCAGCCGTCCGCCATCCTGCGAATCCAGCGTCACCGTGGTATTGGGGATGGCGCGCAGGATGTCCTGCAACTTCTTGGCCGAGGTGGTCAGGCGGAAGTCTTCACCCGGCAATTCCTCCGGGCTGGCAGTGGTGATCTGGATTTCCAGATCGGTGGCGAGGAAACTGACCACGCCACCCTTTTTTTCGATCAGCACATTGGACAGGATGGGCAGCGTATGACGGCGCTCGACAATCCCGGTGACCGCCAGCAGCGGCTTCAACAGGGCATCGCGTTCGGCTTGCAAAATCAGCATGCTCAGGGCTCCCGATTCAAAACAGGTAAAGGTTGGTTAGAGTTCAATTGCGCAACATCGACAGCAGGGCATCGTAATCATGGGCAATATCCGGATTACTGGTGCGCATTTCATTGATGGTCTTGCAGGCGTGCAGCACGGTGGTGTGGTCGCGGCCGCCGAAGGCATCGCCGATATTGGGCAAGGATAGCTGGGTCAGCTCCTTGGCCAGTGTCATCGCCACCTGACGCGGGCGGGCGATGTCGCGCGAGCGCTTCTTGCTGTGCATGTCCGACAGCTTGATCTTGTAGTACTCGGCCACGGTCTTCTGGATCGCATCGACGGTGACCTGGCGGTTGCCGGCCGCCAGAATGTCTTTCAGTGCTTCTTTCACCAGTTCCATCGAAATGCTCTGGTTGGTGAAGCGGGCATAGGCCACCACGCGCTTGAGCGCACCTTCGAGCTCGCGCACGTTGGAGCGCACGTTCTGCGCGATAAAGAAGGCGACATTGTTTTCCAGCTTGAGATTGTCGACTTCGGCCTTCTTCATCAGGATGGCGACGCGCATCTCCAGCTCCGGCGGCTGGATTTCGACGGTGAGGCCCCAGGAGAAGCGCGAGATCAGGCGTTCTTCCATGCCCTCGATCTGCTTGGGGTAGGTGTCGCAGGTCATGATCACCTGCTTGCCGCCGTCAATCAGCGCGTTGAAGGCATAGAAAAACTCTTCCTGCGTGCGGTTCTTGCCGGCGAAAAACTGGATATCGTCAATCAGCAACAGGTCCAGCGAGTGGTAGTAGCGCTTGAATTCGTCGAAGGCCTTGTGCTGGTAGGCGCGCATGATGTCGGCGACGTAGCGCTCGGCATGGATGTAGCGCACCCGTGCCTGCGGGTTCTTCTGGAACACATGGTTGCCGATCGCCTGTATCAGGTGAGTCTTGCCCAGCCCGACGCCGCCATAGACAAACAGCGGGTTATAGGCCGGATCGCCCGGGTTATCGGCAATCTGCAAGGCGGCGGCGCGCGCCAGCTGGTTACCCTTACCGGTAACCAGGCTGTCAAAGGTAAAGCCGGGATTGAGGCGCGTGCTCTCGTGCGAGCCTATGGCCTTGACCGCGGCCTGCTTGGCCTGTTCGGCAAAGCTGGGCGCGGCGGGCATCGCCTGTCTTGCCGGTTCCGCCGTGGCCGGGCGCTGCATATTGCTGACCACCGAAGGCGGGGCGACCGGGCGCATATTGCCCCCTACGCGCAGCTCGATGCTGGTGCCGGGCAACAGCTCGCTGGCCAGATCTTCGATGCGGCTAAGAAAACGGTCCTTGATGAACTGCAGGATAAAACGGTTGGGCGCGAGCAGTACCAAGCCCTCTTCGCCGGCTTCGGCAGAGAGGGGCTTGATCCAGGTGTTGAACTGCTGTGAAGACAGCTCGGCCTCGAGGCGCGCGAGGCACGCCGGCCAAATTTGATCCAGTTCGGTCATTACTCACTAACAAGCAAAACCTGCTGCCGTCGCGCTAGGGCTAGAGGGACGGCAGCAGGTTGCGGAAGAAAAGCCTGCCGTGAAAGGCGGGCACAGATATTCTGGTGATGACGGCCGAGCGGTCAAGACACCCTGCGGTTTAGGGTGAGTCCAAAACTTGAGCAGCGGGATCAGCACGTTAAGTTTGTACATTCTAATGGTTTTTACAAAAGTTATCCACAGGAAGGTCAAAAATAAGTGGTTGACTCCCGGGGTGTTTATCGGTTTAATCACGCGTTTATTTCCGTTTCGAAACAGGAAACCCAATCATGAAACGCACTTACCAGCCATCCAACACCCGTCGCAAGCGCACCCACGGCTTCCTCGTTCGTAACAAAACCCGTGGTGGCCGTGCCGTTCTGGCCGCACGTCGCGCCAAGGGCCGCAAGCGTTTGTCTGTATAAGGCTTTGGCTTTCCGCTTTCGCCGCGTGCACCGGCTTTTAAAAACGGATGATTTTTCATCCGTTTTTAGTTTGCGTCAGGTGCGCAGTAATCCCTTCTTCCAGGTCTACGTCCGTCCCAACGATCTTGGTCACGCACGAGTCGGCCTCGTTGTCGGCAAAAAAGTCGCCAAACGCGCCAATCGCCGCAATTACATCAAGCGTTCGGTACGTGAATGGTTTCGCCTGCATCAGCATGAACTCGGCAGTAACGATTACGTGGTGCGTGCACGCTTGCCCTTCATTCGCAACAACCGTCATGAAGCAGTCGAGGCTTTGGCCTCACTCTTTGCTAAACTGCTGCGATGTCGCGCGCCCTCATCCTCCTGATCCGTTTCTATCAGGTCGCTATCAGTCCGTGGATCGCTCCACGGTGCCGGTATCTGCCGACCTGTTCGTGTTACGCAATCGAAGCGGTGAAGAAGCATGGTGCGCGCAAAGGTGGTTGGCTAGCGGCAAGGCGCATTGCGCGTTGTCACCCATGGGGCGGTAGCGGCTATGACCCGGTTCCCTGAACTTTCCGGTAAAGAGAGATGGACTCCAAGAGACTAATCATTTTCATTACCCTGTCCCTGGCGATTCTGCTGGGCTGGCAGGAATTCTTCGCACCCAAGCCGGTGCCGAAAACAGCTGCGACCGTCACGGCAAGCCGTAGCGGTTCCGATACAACACCTGCGGCTCCGCAGCCGGCCGATTCGGCCATGCTGGAGAGCGGCCAGCGCATCGTCGTCAATACCGACGTGATGCGTGCCGAGATCGACACCATGGGTGGCGATCTGCGCATGCTGGATCTGACCCAGCACGGCCAGACTTCCGATCCTGCCAAGGATTTCGATCTGCTGACCGACAAGGGCGGCCGCGTGTATGTTGCGCAGACCGGCCTGCTGTCCGCGGCAGACCCGCAGCTGCCAACGCACAAGACCCTGTTCATGGCTGAAAAGACCGCGTACAGCCTTGATGGCGACAAGGTTGAAGTCAAGCTGACCGCACCGGAAGTGAACGGCGTGAAGGTGGTCAAGGTTTACACCTTCAGCAAGGGCTCTTACGAAATCGGCGTGCGTTACGACGTGACCAACGCCAGCGGCAAGCCGCTGCCATTGTCGGCCTACTACCGTTTGCTGCGTGACAACAAGGCACCGGAAGGCGAGAGCTACTTCGCGCATACCTTTACCGGTCCTGCGATGTACTCCAGCGAAGGCAAGTTCCAGAAAGTCACCTTCGACGATCTGGACAAGGGCAAGGGCGAACACGTCAAGAACACCGCCGACGGCTGGGTGTCGATGGTGCAGCACTACTTCTTCTCCGCCTGGATCACCAAGCCGCTGGACGGCAACAGTGTCTGCGCCAAGGCTGAAGACTGCAGCTACGACATCAAGAAGCTGGGCAACGGCCTGTATTCGGCCGGTGTGATGGTGAACCTGCCGGTGCTGGCCAATGGCGCGACCGAGTCGCTGACCGTACCGCTGTATGTCGGTCCGGAAGACTACGCGACCATCACCAAGCTGGCTGACGGCATGAACTACGTCAAGGACTACGGCTGGGTGTATATCTTCGCTTCGCCGCTGTTCTGGCTGCTGGCCAAGATCCATGGTTTTGTCGGTAACTGGGGCTGGGCTATCGTGCTGTTGACCGTTCTGGTCAAGGCCGTGTTCTACCCGCTGACCGCCGCATCCTACCGCTCGATGGCCAAGATGAAGGCGCTGGCGCCGCGTCTGGAAACCATGAAGGCGCAGTATGGCGATGACCGCATGAAGTTCCAGCAGGCGGTCATGGAGATGTACAAGAAGGAAAAGATCAATCCGCTGGGCGGCTGTCTGCCCATCCTGATCCAGATCCCCGTGTTCATCGGCCTGTACTGGGCATTGCTCGCTTCGGTCGAACTGCGTCAGGCACCGTGGATCCTGTGGATTCAGGACTTGGCCAAGCCGGATCCTTACTATGTATTGCCGGCGATCATGGCGATCACCATGTTCGTACAGACCTTCCTGAACCCGCCGCCGACCGATCCGGTTCAGGCGAAGATGATGAAGATCATGCCGGTTGCCTTCTCGGTGATGTTCTTCTTCTTCCCGGCTGGTCTGGTGCTGTACTGGGTGGTGAACAACGTACTGTCGATGTCGCAGCAGTACTATATCAACCGCAAGATCGACAACGCCCGCAAGGCCGCGCTGCAGTCCTAAATCGCGGCACTTTGCATCAAAGCCCGGCCGCAAGGCCGGGCTTTTTGGTTTTTATCAGGCAAGGCCATGTAGCCGCATGTGGCTTTGCCTGATAGAACACCTTAAGCCTCCAGATATGTTTCAGTCCGGCACTGTTGCCGGCAAGGACTCGATACCATGAACCTGAGCTATACCCCGATAACGATTGCCGCCATTGCCACCGCTCCGGGCCGGGGCGGGATAGGCGTGATCCGCATTTCCGGCAAGAGCCTGCTGCCGTTTGCTGCCGCTGTTTCCGGCGGCAAGACACCCAAGCCGCGCTATGCGACCTACACCGATTTTGTTGCTGCCGACGGCACGGCGATCGATAACGGCCTGCTGCTGTTTTTTCCCGGGCCGCACAGCTTCACCGGTGAGGATGTGATCGAACTGCAGGGCCACGGCGGGCCGGTGGTACTGAAAATGCTGCTGGCGCGTTGCGTGGAGCTGGGCGCGCGTCTGGCCGATCCTGGCGAATTTACCCGCCGCGCCTTCCTGAACGACAAGATGGATCTGGCGCAGGCCGAGAGCGTGGTCGACCTGATCGATGCCGCCTCGGAAACCGCCGCCCGCGGTGCGCTCAAGTCGCTGAAAGGGGCATTCTCGGGCGAGATCCATGCCATGGTCGAAGACCTGATTACGCTCAGGATGCTGGTCGAGGCGACGCTGGACTTCCCCGAAGAAGACATCGATTTTCTCAAGGCCGCCGACGCGACCGGCAAGCTGGCCTCCATCCGCAGCCAGCTCTCGCGGGTGCAGGCAACGGCGCGTCAGGGTGCCATTCTGCGTGAAGGCATGCATGTGGTGCTGGTAGGCGAGCCCAATGTCGGCAAGTCGTCCTTGATGAACGCGCTGGCCGGTGACGATGTGGCTATCGTCACCGATATTGCCGGCACCACCCGCGATACGGTGCGCGAGGAAATCATGATCGACGATGTGCCGGTGCATGTGATCGATACCGCCGGCCTGCGCGAGACCGACGATGTGGTGGAGAAAATAGGCATAGAGCGCACTTGGGCGGCAGTGGAAAAAGCCGATATGGTGCTGGTGCTGGTCGATGGCCGCGAGGGGATTACGGCCAGCGTCGAGGCTATTCTGGAACGCCTGCCGGCACGCCTGCCGCGGGTATTCGTGTTCAACAAGATAGATCTGGCCGGTGAAGACGCGCGGGTCGACGAGCAGGATGGCCACCCCTTGGTGTATCTGTCGGCGGCGACTCATGATGGTGTAGATCTGCTCAAGGGCAAGTTGCTGGAGCTGATCGGCTACAAGAGCGATGGCGAGAGTGTGTATCTTGCGCGTGCCCGCCATCTGGATGCCATCCGCCGTGCCGGCGAGCATCTGGCGGTGGCGACCAGCGAATGGCAGCTGGTGGAGATTTTTGCCGAAGAATTGCGGCTGGCGCAGAACGCGCTGTCCGAGATTACCGGTGAATTCACGCCGGACGATCTGTTGGGCGTGATCTTCAGCCGCTTTTGTATCGGCAAATAAGGTTAAATGAATGCATGGCCTGTCTGCTGCAAAGGCTTGGTCAGTGCGGGGCTTGGCAGGGTATGATCCCGCCGTCGATATTTTTGAATCTTGTATGCGAATGCCCCGCTTAGCTGCTTTTGTATTGAGCCTGTGCCTGCTACCGCAGGCTTATGCGGCTGACCGTCCGCTGACCGCAGTGCTGACCAGCGATTTTACGCCCTGGATTGTGGTGCATGGTCAGGCGACGGCCAGCGGCCCTTATCCCGAGATCTTGCGTGAACTGGCGCGCCGGGTGAAGCAGCCGCTGCTGCTTTTGCCTTGCCCGATTACGCGTTGCCTGCTCGAGATGGAGGAAGGACGTGCCGATCTGGTGATTGCGGTACAAAAGACACCGGGGCGCGCCCTGATCGTGGATTTTCTCGACCCGCCATTTGCTGCCCCGGCGCGTAGTGGTCTCTTTGTCCGTCGTGCCGAGCAGAGGCCGTTTCTTGGTTATGAAGAACTGTACGGCAAGCGGGTGGCGACCACCTACAACACCCGTTATTCGCCGGTCTTCGATAAGGACACGCGTATCCAGCGCGATGTCGGCCCCAATATCGAGGGCAGCTTCAACAAGCTGATGAGCGGCAGGGTCGATGTGGTGATTGCCAATCTGGTCCATGGCGAGGAAGTTGCCGCCCGGCCCGCTTACAAGGGGAAGGTGGTGCGCCGGCCGCTGGAGCTGGCCGGTTCGGCATCGCGCCAGATCGGTTTGGCGCGCGCTTCCCCTTACTATTCCCTCAAGCCCCAGTTGCAAGAAGCACTGGCCGGCATGGTCAGTGACGGAACAGTCAGCCGGCTGCTGGCGCAGGTGGGGGACTGAGGCGATGCAGTAATCGGTCCGGCCGGTCGCTGCAGACCATGTCTACCCCCCATTCATCGAGTTCTGCCGCCCGTTGTTCGGTATTGACGGTCCATGCCATCAGTGCGAAACCGGCATGCTGCACCGCCCGTACCCGCTCCTGACTCAGATCCCTTTCATCGGCATGCAGGGCGCTGGCAGCACAGGCTTGTGCCTGCTGCTGCCAGTTGCTGGGCCAGCCTGAGATCAGCAAGGCGCGCGCCAAGGCGGGCGCTGCGGCTTGTGCTGCGAGTAGCGCGCTTAGCGAAAATGAAGATAATAGCGGCTGTCGCGCGGCACCTTGCCACAGCAGAGCGGCTTGTTGCGCGACGAGATGCCCGGTTTCGTGTTCGCGGCCGGGGCAGGGCTTGATTTCCAGATTGACCATCATGCCGGCTTGCTGCGCCGCGCCGGCCAGCGCCGCCAGCGTCGGGATACCCTCGCCGGCAAACCCCGGATGAAACCAGCGGCCGGCATCCAGTGCCGCCAGCGCCGCGCTATGCTGCTCTGCCAGCCGGCCTTGGCCGTTGCTGCAGCGCTCAAGCCGTTCATCGTGGAAGATGACGGCGACACCATCGGCGGACAATTTGACATCGCACTCGACGGCAGGAATACCCAGTTGTCGGCTGATTTCCAGTCCTGCCAGCGTATTTTCCGGTGCCAGTGCTCCACCCAGACGATGGGCAAACAGGGCGGGCCATGCATGATGGTCGCCAGATGCGGGTATTTTCATTGCGGCCTCCAGTGAGGGTTTGGGAATTCTGTCTTATTTGTGCAACGCAATATCGGCGCAATGGGGTGAAGCGGCAATAGTTTCCTGTAGGCTGTCTGATCTTGATCACAGCTTGCCGGCCCCGCTTTGCTTACCCTTTAGCGCCTTGCGCGCTACATACGTTTGCACGATGTTTATGTCGCGATAATGTAAAAGTATTGCGCAATATGGACATACATGTTTTAAATCAATTTCAAACATCCGTTCGAATACGCCGCGGACGGATAAAAATTACTAGATCATTTTTAAACCATCAGGGAAAGGAAGACCATGCAAATTGCCATCCCGGCAGAGACGGGGGAGTCGCGGGTTGCGGCAACACCGGAAACGGTGAAGAAATTCATCGCCATGGGTCATACAGTCGTAGTGCAAAGCGGCGCGGGTTTCGATTCGGCGGTACTCGATAGCGGCTATGTCGATGCCGGTGCCAGCATCGCGGCCAGCCGTGCCGATGCCTTCAAGGATGCAGATATCGTGCTGGCGGTACGCCCGCTGGACGAGGCTGCCATTGCCGAGCTGAAACAGGGCGC
>NZ_JBOFOO010000222.1:0-2507 GCF_051659485.1 Craterilacuibacter sp.
ATGATTTTGCATGGCCAGGCGTCGGTTTGACCGAACATCAGCGACAGTGGCACGGTCAGACCGTGATCGACTTCCATCTTGTTGACTAGGGTCAGATCAAAATCGTCCTGAATGACAGACTGAGCGATGTGCGCCGCCAATTCTGGATGACCATGAACGGTCGGTACCGGCCGCGGGCCCCAGCCTTCGTCGGCGACCTTAAATTCGCTGCCGGTGCCGAGCGCAAAAGTCGGGATCAAGTCGAGCGAAAAGGCCGTTGCGTGGTCGTTGTAAACCAAAAAGACGACATCGGGCTTACTATCCTTAATCCACTGTTTGGCGTAGTCGTAGCCTGAGAACACCGGCTTCCAGTAATCCTCTCCTGCTTTGCCAAGATCAAGTGCAGCACCGATGGCCGGCACATGCGAGGTATAAACTGAGGCAGTAATGCGTGCCATTATTGCTTTCCTTTCTGTTCGGCCCAACCTTGTGGCTGGTGGTGGGGTTGTGCATCACCTTCTTCACCCAGATAACGATTGCCTTCTGCGGAGCGGCCGCCATTGACCATCATGTCGCGATACTCCTCCTCGCTCATACCGGTCATAGAGCCGGCCATCTGCTGAAAGCTCTTGCCGTCAGTGGCACCTATCTTGGCTAGAAAATAGATATTGCCACCGGTGCGCATACACCAATTGAGGTCACGGGCCAGCACAGCTTGTTTCTGTTCTTCGCTCATCAGCCAGGTATCGAGATAGGCACGCTCGTCTGCCTTGAAGCAGGCTCGGTTCTCCGCCTGCATCAGCGACATGCAAAACTGGTTTAACCAGTAGCCTTTACGCGATTGTTCGGCATCGAAGATGATGGTTCCTGGTATATCTTGGTACGGTTTTTCAAGCGCCATTATTTACACCTCTTCTGGCCAGTAAAGCCGCATCGGATTATCGACCAACATCTTTTGCTGCAATTCTGACGTTGGTGCGATGTGCGGGATGAAGTCGACCAGCAAACCGTCGTCCGGCATGTGGTCCTTGAGATTGGGGTGCGGCCAGTCCGTCCCCCACAATACGCGATTTGGGAATTCTTCGACTACCCGCCGAGCGAATGGCACTACATCGGCGTAGGCGTTACGTTCGCCACTCAGCGCTTTGGGACCGGTGACCGACAGACGCTCCGGGCAGCTGACTTTGCTCCAGACATTAGGATGCTCACGCATAAACGTCAGGAACAGCTCAAACTCCGAGCTATCGACCGACTTCGCGACATCAGGCCGGCCCATATGATCGACCACGATCGTAGTTGGCAGTGATGTAAAAAAATCCCACAGCTCAGGCAGGTCGACCGACTCGAAGTAGATCACAACATGCCAGCCCAACTTGGCGATACGACCAGCAATTTCCAGCAGTTCGTCCTTAGGCGTGAAATCGACCAGACGCTTGACGAAATTGAAGCGGACACCGCGGACACCAGCATCGTGCATCGCCTGCAGTTCGGCATCACTGACACTACGGCGTACGGTCGCTACACCACGGGCTTTTCCTGCGCTATTGCGTAACGCATCGAGCAGCGCCCGATTGTCGGCTCCGTGGCAGGTGGCCTGAACGACGACGTTGCGGTCAAAGCCAAGATGTTCGCGTAGGGCATAGAGCTGGTGCTTACTGGCATCACAGGGGGTGTATTTACGTTCCGGCGCATAGTTAAACTCACCACCTGGTCCGAAAACATGGCAGTGCGCATCGATAGCGCCGGCTGGCAGCTTAAAATTCGGTTTTGAGGGAACAGCGCACCAGTCAAGCCAGCCGGAAGTTTTAGTAAATTCCATGACTTTTTTGTCGTACCTGTTTAGTCTATGTACTTGAGGCCGGCATTGGCCAGCGGCTCACGCAGCGAATACATGTCAAGGCCCAGTTCACCCGCGGCAAAACGTGCACGCTTGGCGACCTCATTGTTCTCGCGCGCTTCAGCCGCATCGGCGACCCGTTGCGCTAAGGCTGCCGGTACAACGACAACTCCATCATCGTCGGCAACCACCACATCCCCAGGGTTGACGATGGCTCCAGCGCAGACCACGGGAATATTCACTGAGCCAAGCGTGGCACGGGTACAGCCCTTGGCATGGATGGCACGGCTGAATACTGGAAAGCCCATGGCCGTCAGATCTTTCACATCGCGCACACCGCCGTCGATGATCAGGCCCTTGGCTCCGCGTGACTTGTAAGACGTCGCGAGTAAATCACCGAAGAAACCATCTGTGCTATCTGCGGTACAGGCCGCGACGCAGATATCGCCCGGTTGCAATAGCTCCGCGGCGACGTGCAGCATCCAATTGTCACCGGGCTGCATCAGAACCGTCACAGCCGGACCGCAGATATGGGCACCACTGTAGATCGGACGAATGTTAGGCTTCATCAGGCCGACTCGGCCCATCGCCTCATGAATGGTGGCAACACCCAAGCGAGACAGCCTCTCTACTGCGATACGGTCAGCGCGCTCAATGTTACGTTTTGCAATTCCCAGATTGTTCAGGCTCA
>NZ_JBOFOO010000223.1:0-6774 GCF_051659485.1 Craterilacuibacter sp.
GCCGGCGCCGGCTGCAGCATTTGCAACACCCGGGTCTCGCCGTCGCTATAGCTGCGGTAGCTGAGCAGTACCTTGAGCATCAGCGTACCGTCGCGGCTGGTTTCTATGCTCTGCAGCGGCTGGCGCAGCTTGAGCGCGCGCATCTGTGCCGTGCCTGGCAGTTCGGGTAAATAGCTGGCGCTGTCCGGCCCGGCAAAGCTGATTATCTGGCCATTGCGGCCCAGAACCGTCACTTCCTGTACATCCATTTGTTCGCGCAAGCGCGACAGGCGTAAAGACAGGGTATCCGCGGGCAGTTCGGCGATTTCATTGCTGATGATGCGGGCCTTGCGCGACAGATCGGACAGCACATAACCCAGCGCATTGCGGCCAAGATCCAGGCCGCGGTCCAGTGCATTTTCGACCCTGACATTGAACCAGCTTTCGATGCTGCGGGTCAGGAACTGGGCCGAGACGGTGAAGACCAGCATGCCGGGCACCAGTGCCGCGATGGTGAACATCACGACCATTTTCTGCATCAGTTTGGCACCGAAGACACGGGTTTTGACCCGCCGGCGCAAACGTATTACCTGGCGTGTGACTACGCCGATCAGACCCAGCAGCAGCAGGCTGTTCAGTGTAAAAACCAGCCAGTAATAGTTGGATAGGGGGGAGGTGTTGCCGGTTGCGATAGCCAGCAGATACAGCAGGATGATCGCGACCAGCGTGGTGGCAATGACGGGATAGCGCATGCGGCTTATTTTCTATTGACGTTCACGTCTATCCAGTCCGATGCCAGTGTCCAGTCGCGCGAGCCCAGAGCGTTTAGCTGGAATGGGCGGGGCAGGGCGCCGATATCCAGCGTCAGGCGCACGCGCCCTGCGACGCGACGCGTGTCACTGCTATCCCAGCCGGAGACATCCAGCACGGTCCAGCTGCTGATGTTCCCCACTGCGCGCAGCGCTTCATCCAGATTGGCGTAGTGGGTAGACAGCGAACCGATGCTGACGCGGTAACGGTTGGTAAAACGGTAATAGCTCAGCCTGAAGTCCAGCGAGGCGGTCGGCTCGAACCAGTCGCGCAGATTGGCGTAGTAGGCATAAGCGCGCGGCCGGGTCAGGTCGAACTCCAGCTTGAAGGTCAGCGGGATCCCTTGTTGCAAGGCATCCCGCAAGTCCGGAGACAACTCGGTGGTAAAGCGGGTTGCCAGTTGCAGTTTGCCATCGCTGACTTCTGCTTCTGCTTTGGTGGACTGAATATCATCGGCCAGCACGAACTGAGCCAGACTGCAGGCCAGCAGCAAGCTCAGGCTAAATCTTTTCAAGCAGTGCGTAATAGAAGCCGTCATGGTCCGGGCAAGGAAGTAACTGTTCTGCGTTCACCAGGCGGGCGTCGGCGTGGCGTGAGAGAAAGGCCGTCAATTGCTGACCATTTTCTTCCGGCATAATCGAGCATGTAGCGTATAGCATTTTCCCGCCTCTGGCGAGCAGCGGCCAGAGCGCATCGACCAGTTGTTCTTGCTGTCGTGCCAGTTCGGCAAAGTCGCCGGGGCGTCGCAACCACTTGATGTCGGGATGGCGGCGCACCACGCCGGATGCGGTGCAAGGGACATCGGCCAGAATGCGGTCGAAGAGCCGGCCATCCCACCAGGCGGCCGGCTGGCCGGCATCGCCAGCCAGTACGTTAGCCGAGAGCTTGAGGCGGGCGAGGTTGTCGCGTACGCGCAGCAGGCGGGTTTCGTCTACATCCAGTGCGGTGACCTCCACCTCGGCCAGCTCCAGCATATGGCAGGTCTTGCCGCCGGGCGCAGCACAGGCATCCAGTACCCGCATGCCGTCGGTCAGTGCCAGCATAGGTGCGGCTTGCTGTGCACCAAAGTCCTGCACCGAAAATTCACCCTCGGCAAAACCCGGCAACTCGCGCACGGGGAGCGGTTTTTCCAGCCGGACAGCATGGCTCCCCAGGATGGTGCCGGCCATCCCTGCCTGTTCCAGTTTTTGCAGATACTGGCTGGCATCGCAGACACGCGCATTGATGCGTAGCGTCATCGGCGGGTGGGTATTGCTGGACAGCATGATGGCCTGCCAGTCTTGTGGATAGGCGCGGCGCAAGGTGCGTATCCACCACGCCGGATGGTTATAGCGGGCTTCTTCGTTGGAGAGGCTGCTCGCGCGCAGTTCTTCTTCGCGGCGCTGGAAGTTGCGCAGTACACCGTTGACCAGGCCCTTGAGGCGCCCGCCGGCGATATGGCCGGCATGTTTGACCGCATGATCGACAACTGCATAAGGTGCGGCGCGGGTATAGGCTAGCTGGTAGATGGCGACCAGCAAGAGGCGCTCCAGCGCCTCATGCGGGAGTGGCTTGGGGACCAGCGTGCGCAGCCAGTAATTCAGCTCGCCCTTGTGGCGCAGTATTCCATAGCTGATGTCCTGGACGGCGCCGCGGGTCGAGGATGACAGTTCGCTGTCGTTGCGTAGCAGTCGGGTGAGAGCCTCGGTTAGCGTACGGCCCTTATCGACCTGTTCGACCACTTGAGCGGCCAGTTCCTGCGTGCGATGCATGGTGTTCTCTTTAAATGAAGCGGCCACAGTCGGTCTGTGGCCGCTTATCGGTTTCGCTAAGCGGTGTCAGGCGCCGCGCGTCATGGCGTGCAAGCGTGCGATCCGCTCTTCGGTCAGCGGATGGGTGCGGAACAGATTGTCCATGCCCATGCCGGAGAGCGGGTTGATGATCATCATTTGCGCGGTTTCCGGGTGTGCCTCGGCCGCCGGCATGGGGATGCCGCGCGCGTAGTATTCTATTTTTTCCAGTGCCGCAGCCAAGGCCAGCGGGTCGCCGGAAATCTCGGCGCCGCCCTGATCGGCATCAAACTCGCGCGCGCGTGAAATGGCCATCTGGATCAGGCTGGCTGCCAGAGGGGCCAATAAGGCCAGCAGGATGCCGGCCAGCGGGTTGACTGCGCGGCCTTCGCTATTGCGCCCGCCAAAAAACAGCGCAAAGTTGGCCAGTGCCGAAATAGCCCCCGCCATACTGGCCGACACGGTCGAAATCAGCGTGTCCCGGTGCCTGACATGCGCCAGCTCGTGCGCCATCACGCCGCGCAATTCACGATAGTCGAGAATGCGCATGATGCCGGTGGTCGCGGCGACTGCCGCATGCTCGGGATCGCGACCGGTAGCAAAGGCATTGGGCTGGTCTTCATGGATGACATACACGCGCGGCATCGGCATATTGGCCCGTTGCGCAAGTTCGGCCACCATATGGTAGAAATCGGGTGCACTGCCGGCATCGACTTCCTGCGCGTTGTACATGCGCAACATCATCTGGTCCGAATTCCACCACGCATAGACATTCATGGCACCGCCAAACATGAGCGCCAGCAACATGCCGCTCTTGCCGCCCAGCAGTGCGCCTATGGCGCCGAACAAGGCCAGAATGCCCGCCATCAGCACCGCCGTTTTCAAGCCGTTTTCACTCATGGCCGGCTCCCTAGATACCCAGTTGTACGCCGGTCAGCGTGCGCCCTGCGACAAACTCGCGTGCCGGCAAGCGCTTGCCGCCAGCGGCTTGCAGAGTGCTCAGAACCACCAGTCCATCGCGACTGCCGACGATGACGCCATCGGCACCGGCTTCCATGACGACACCCGGTGTACCGCTGCCGGCAATGGCATGTGCCATCCACAGCTTGAGTGGCTCGCCGGCCAAAAGGGTATGTGCCCCCGGTGCCGGATTGTAGGCGCGGATGGCGCGGGCGATCTCGACCGCACTTTGTTGCCAGTTGATGCGTGCCTCTTCCTTGGTCAGCTTGCTGGCGTAGGTGACGCCGGCTTCTGGCTGGACCACGGGGCTAAGGGTAGCCAGCTGCGCAAGGGTGGTGACGATGGCGTCGGCACCCAGTGCCGCCAGCTTGTCGTGCAGGCTGGCGGCGGTTTCATCGGCCGCAATGGGTAGCGGATGCACAGACAGCATGGCTCCGGTATCCAGACCGGCATCCATCTGCATGATGGTGATGCCGGTTGCGCTGTCGTCAGCCAGCAGCGCCCGCTGTATCGGCGCCGCACCGCGCCAGCGCGGCAGTAGCGAGGCGTGGATGTTCAGGCAGCCGCGTGCGGGTATATCAAGTACGGCTTGGGGCAAAATCAGGCCGTAGGCGGCCACCACCATGACTTCGGCGCCGATTTCACGCAGCATGGCTTGTGCAGTTTCGTTTCTCAAGCTGGGGGGCTGCTCGATGCGCAGGCCGTGTGACTGCGCCATTTGCTTGACCGGACTGGGCTTGAGCTTCATGCCGCGCCCGGCCGGCCGGTCGGGCTGGGTCAGTACCAGCGCAATTTCATGGCCGGCATTGATCAGTGCTTCCAGCGCGGCGGCGGCAAAGGCGGGGGTACCGGCAAAAATAAGCTTCATAATGCTCTAGTCCTCTAAAAATGATAAGGGACACGGCATGGCGTGTCCCGTAGGCTAAGCCAGCTGGCTCGCTTACATATTGTGCTTGTCGCGCTTTTTCAGCTTGGTCAGGATGCGGGTCTGCTTTAAAAGCGACAGGTATTCGACAAAGACCTTGCCGTCAAGATGATCAATTTCGTGCTGGATGCAGATCGCCAGCAGGCCGTCGGCCTCCAGCTCGAACGGCTCGCCGTCGCGGTTCAGCGCGCGTATCTTCACCCGTTCGGCACGGGTAACCTTGTCGTAGATGCCGGGTACAGACAGGCAGCCTTCTTCATACACCGTTTCACCGTGATACTCGATGATTTCCGGGTTGATAAAGGCAGTCAGCCCGCTTTTGTCTTCGCTGGTGTCGATGACCACGATGCGCTGATGCACATCGACCTGAGTAGCGGCCAGACCGATCCCGCGGCTGGAGTACATGGTTTCAGCCATGTCGCTGATCAGTGTTTTGATCGTGTCATCCACGGATGTGACCGGCAAAGCGACAGTATGCAAACGCTCGTCCGGATACTGCAAAATATTGAGAAGTGCCATGCTAGCTAATTCCAGATTGTCTGATGCTTATTGCGAGAACGATAATCAGGGTATTATCCCGTTTGCAAAAAAATTACATACCGCGCCGGCTGATACGCGCAGTTGCTGTTCATATGGGGGCATTATCCATGTTTCAACGCATTATACCGCTACTCCTCTCTTTGAGCCTTGCCGGCTTGGTGCAGGCCGATACGCTCAAGCTGCGCGACGATGCTCCCGCGCGTTATGTGGTTAAACGCGGCGACACGCTGTGGGATATTTCCGGGCGTTATTTGTCCAGCCCGTGGAAATGGCCGCAACTGTGGCAAATGAACCGTAGCGAAATTCGCAACCCGCACTGGATTTATCCGGGGGATGTGCTGGTGCTGGATCGTGCGACGGGCAAGCTGCGTCTGGAGAAGGGCTCGCGGGTAGTGAAACTGTCTCCCCATATCCGCATCGAAGACTCCGACGCGATCAGCTCCATTCCCGCCTCGCGTATCGCGGCCTTGCTCAAGCGTCCGCTGGTGATAGAACAGTCCGGATTTGCCGCCGCACCACGCATTATTGCCGGTGCTGACGAGCGTGTGGTGCTGGCACAGGGCAATACCGCCTATTCGCAGCCGCTGGATAGTGCCGGCGTATGGCAGGCATTTCGTGCCGGCAAGGAGTTGACGGACCCTGACAGCAAGGAAAATCTGGGGTTCGAGGTGATTTATGGCGGCGATCTGGCAGTGACCGATCTTGGCACGACGGTGAGCACTTTGCAGGTCAAGAGCAGTGTCGAAGAAATCGCCATAGGCGACCGACTGGTGAAATACCAGACCGTACCCGTACTCAACTACCAGCCACGTCCGGCACCTAGCGGGATGGGGGGCAAGGTCATCTCTATTTATGGCGGGGTCGCCGATGCCGCGCAGTACTCCAGCGTCGTCATTAACCGCGGTGCACGCGAGGGCGCCGAGCTGGGTTATGTATTTGGTGTTTACAAGCAGCCGCGCACGGTGAAGGTTGACGGTAAGGACGTGACCCTGCCTTCGCCGGAGGTTTCGCGCCTGTTCGTTTATCGCGTGTTTGACAAGGTGTCTTACGGGCTGTTGCTGGACAGCAGGCAGCCGGTCAATGTCGGCGATACGCTGGGTCAGCCTGAATGAATGAAGAGCTGGCGGCTTGGGCATCGCTTGCATTGACACCAGGCATAGGCCCGGTCGCATTTTTGCGTTTGCTGGCCCGGTTTGGCAGTGCCACTGCCGCCGCGAACGCAGGGCCGCATGCACTTGCCGCGTGTCTGGATGCCGTCCAGTTAGCCAGCTGGCAGCAGGGTGAGGGCAAGCGGGCGGCCGATGCCGCGCTGGCATGGGCCGAGGCGGATGGTTGCAGCTTGCTGACCCTGAATGACGCCGATTATCCGACCCGGTTGGCCGAGTCGGATTCGCCGCCACCGCTGCTGTTTGCCCGTGGCCGCCGCGAGCTGTTGGCGCAGGACATGCTGGCGGTGGTCGGCAGCCGCAAGGCAACGGCGCAGGGCAAACAGACGGCACAGATTTTTTCCCGGCGTCTGGGCGAGAACGGTTACACCATCGTCAGCGGTTTGGCCTCCGGTATTGACGCGGCCGCCCATCAGGGCGGGCTGTTAACGGCAGCGTCCAGTATTGCCGTGATAGGTACCGGCATAGACCGGGTGTATCCGGCCTCCAACCGGGCTTTGGCACACCAGCTGGCAGAAGAAGGACTCATCCTGTCCGAGTTTGCGCTGGGTGCCGGGCCGTTGGCGGCGCATTTCCCGCAGCGTAACCGCATTCTTGCCGGTTTGGTGCGCGGCTGTCTGGTGGT
>NZ_JBOFOO010000224.1:0-11194 GCF_051659485.1 Craterilacuibacter sp.
CGATTTACTGCACCAAACCTCAACCCGCATCAGTGAAAACCAAGCGGTTGTCGGTGTTGAGGATTTGAAGGTGCGCAATATGTCGAGGTCAGCAGCGGGCAGCGCCGAACAGCTTGGACGGAAGGTGAAACAAAAGTCAGGGCTGAACTAAAGCGATCCTGAATCAGGGCTGGGGCGAATTCAGGCGACAACAGGATGACAAGCTGGCGTGGAAGAGCGGCCACCTGATCAAGGTGCCGCCGCGAAACCCCGCCGCACCTGCCCGAGCGGTGGCCATGTGTCGGCAGGCAACCGTCAGCAGCAGAAGCCTCGTCCACGCGACTATACGGTTCAGCGTATAGCGCCGTAGGAATCCCCGCCCTTTCCAGTCTCAAGACTGGCTCGCGCAAGCGAGAGGGCGGGGAGGATGTCAACTACAGCCAGGCTAGCAGCGCCCAGGTGATCAGAGCGCCACCGGCGATCAGCCAGACAAATAATAGCGCGGCCAGTGCCAGCGGTTTGATGCCTGCCTGACGGATGGCTGAAATATGAGTCGTCAGCCCCAGTGCCGCCATGGCGGCGGCCAGCATCAGATTGTCGAAAGAGACGATCTGGTCGACCAGGGGATGGGATAGCAGGGCGAGCGAGTTGAAGCCGGCCACCACCAGAAACAGCACGGCAAACCACGGAATCTGCACCTTGCCGCGGCTCTTGCCGCCGCCGCGGTGGCGGCGTGCCAGCCACATCGACAAGATCACCAGAAAAGGTGCCAGCATCATCACCCGTATCATCTTGGTGATCACCGCGCTGGTGGCGGCGTCTTCACTCACGGCCTTGCCGGCGGCGACCACCTGTGCAACTTCGTGAATGGTAGCGCCGCTGAACACGCCGTAGGCGAATTCGTTATTGGCCAGATAGCCGGCCTTGACCAGTGCATTCCAAGCCACCGGATAGACAAACATGGCCAGCGTGCCGAACACCACCACCGTTGCCACGGCCACCGCCACCTTGTCGGCCTTGGCCCGCAGGATGGGCTCGGTTGCCAGCACCGCAGCCGCACCGCAAATGGCGCTACCGGCACCGATCAGAATGGTGCTTTCCTCGTCCAGTTTGAATACCTTGCGCCCCAGATACCACGCCAGAAAGAAAGTCGACGTTAAGACGATGGCGTCGATCAGGATGCCGGCAATGCCGACGCCGGCAATATCCTGAAAGGTGAGGCGAAAGCCGAACAGGATGATGCCTAGCCGCAATAGCTTGGCCTTGGCGAAATTGATGCCTTCGTGGCAGGGCGCGGCAAACAGCGGATAGATGGTATTGCCGATCACCATGCCGCCGACGATGGCGATAGTGAGCGCCGAGAGACCGAACTCGCGCATCACGGCAAGCTCGGCGGCCCAGATGGAGGCCAGACCCAATAGCAGCGCGAGAGCGAGTCCGGGCAGTAGGGTTTTGAGTGAGTTCATGTGTACCGGCTCCTGAGTCTGGGGGTATATCGTAGCTGAACAGCAAGGACATATCGTTAAGACTATAGAAGCAGGCGACACATTATGCTTGTTGGTAGCCGGCTTCAAGTAAAAAATGCATTGGGTTCACCGCCTATGGGATCAGGCGGTGAACCTTGCCAAGGCTGGAGTCAGAGCGTAATGGCTGCCAGGCTGGCGCTGCCTATGATGGCCCACAGAATCAGCCCCAGTGCCATCGGGCGCATGCCGACGGTGCCCAGCACTTCACGCGATAGCGCTGCGCCGATCAGGAACAGGGTCAGTACCAGCGCCTTCTTCGATAGCCAGACGATGCCGCCGGTGATTTCGGCTGGAATGGCCAGATAGGTATTGGCGATCATCGCCAGAATAAAAAAGAAGATAAACCACGGGATCTGGATTTTCGCCGTCTTGTCGCGAAACACCAGCGTCGTGACAAAAGCCAGCGGAATGATCCACAACGCACGGGTCAGCTTGACCGTGGTGGCGATCTTGAGGGCTTCTTCGCTATAGGCGGCACCGGCACCGACTACCGAGCTGGTGTCGTGTATCGCCATCGCCGCCCAGATGCCGAACTGCTGATCGTTCAGGCCCAGATAGTGGCCCAGCGGCGGGAAGATAAATAGCGCCACGGCATTGAGTACAAAGATCGTCGCCAGTGCGACCGAAATCTCGCTTTCGCTGGACTTGGTCAGCGGTGACACTGCGGCAATGGCACTGCCGCCACAGATAGCAGTGCCCGCGGCGATCAGATAGGCGGTGCCGTCCGACAGCTTCAGGCGGCGACCGATAAACCAGCCCAAAAGCATGATCAGGCTGACCGAGATCACGGTAAACAGCATGCCTTCGCGCCCCGAGGCCAGCGACTCATGCAGATTCATGCCGAAACCCAGGCCGATGACCGAGTATTGCAATAATTGCTTGGACAGTTTTTTGGTAGCGCCGGGCAGGGGATTGCCCAGTAGTAAGGCAAAGCTCAGCCCGGCAAACAGGCTGATGGCCGGCGAACTCAGTAGCGACAGCAAGGCCGCCACGGTAAACAGTATCGCCTTGCTGTAGGTAGGCGCTGGAAGGGCTGGTATGGTTGCCATCGGGTATGCGTGCCTTTAGCGCCGGCACTTTTGATTTCTTATTTATAAAAAGCGAACAATACCTTCCTATGCTAAAGAAGAAAAACGGGTAATATTAATCAAATTGATTCGTAAAATTGATAATTTATAGATTAGTAATAAATGAAAGCAGAGAAGAGGCCTATGCGTATTACCCTGCGCGAAATGGAGGTGTTCGCTGCCGTCGCCAGCGCAGGCGGCGTGACGCGGGCGGCGGTGACTCTTGCGCTGACGCAGTCGGCAGCCAGTCAGTCGCTGGATAAGCTGGAAGCCAGCCTGGGCTCGCGGCTGTTTGACCGGGTCGGACGCCGTCTGGTACTAAACGAGCATGGCCGCATCTTGCTGCCGCGTGCGCGCGCCTTGCTGGATGCAGCTCGCGATGTAGAGGGCTTGTTTCAGGGCGAGGGTGGCTGGCTCAAACTGGGTGCCAGTACCACGATTGCCAATTATCTGATGCCGGCTAAGCTGGCCGCTTTTCGCCGCACTTATCCTGCGGTGCAACTGGAAATGAAGGTCGCCAATACCCGTGATATCGTGGCGGCGGTGCTGGCTTTCGAGGTGGACTGTGCTTTTGTCGAAGGCCCGTGCCATCATCCGGAATTGCTGGTGTTGCCATGGCGCGAAGACGAACTGGTGCTGTTTGTCGGCGCAGGCCATAGGCTGGCGGGACGTGTGCTGACGCTGGAAGAGTTGGCCGGCGCACCCTGGATTTTGCGTGAAGCCGGTTCCGGTACCCGTGAAGAGGTCGAGCGTTTGCTGCTGCCGCACTTGCCGGGTTTGAATCTGGAAATGGAACTGGGCGACTCGGAGGCGATCAAGCGCAGCGTGGCCGCCGGGCTTGGTGTTTCCTGCCTGTCGCGCGAGGTGGTGGCCGAATGGCTGGCCGATGGCCGGCTGGTCGAGCTGAAAGCGCCACTGCCGGCTTTGCAGCGTACTTTGTGGCAGGTGCAACAGCGCGAGCGGGTGGCAACGTGCAGTCTGCAGCTCTTTCTTTCCCTCTTGTAGGCCGGCTCCGGCTTGCCATTCATGATGCTGTCCGGGGCGGGGTGTTCGGGTGCTCCGCTAGCATGGATGATTAAACCATCTTAATCATAGTGATTTTATACCAAAGAGTGTAAATTACCTCTTCATATCATGTGAGGTGTGAGCTGTGCCGATCCGAAACCTGCCAGACGCCACACCGGCCGTGCATCTGCAAAGCATGCTGACACGGCGCTTTGCGCTATTGATGTCGGCGCTGGCGGCCGTGCTGCTGGCCGGTAGCCTGATCTTGCTGAATTTTCTCAGCAATGCGTCTAATGATGCGCTGATGCAGACGGAAGCCAACAAGGCCAGCCTGCTGTTGACTGCCGAGCGCGAGCGCTTGCAGTCTCTGGTGCACGATTACGCCAGTTGGGATGACAGCTACAACTACGTCCAGCAACCTGTTGCCGGCTTTATCGAAAACAGTTTTGCCGCAAGCTATCGAGAGCTCAGTATCGATTTCACCGCCATCCTGCGACACAATGGCGAACTGCTATACCTGACATCCGGTGATGGCAGTCGGCCGCCGCCGCTTTCCCTGCGGGAAATGCTTTCCGATCCTGCCATCCTTGGCTCCGCACTGAAGCCGGGGCAGGTCACGAGCCGGCTGGTACTGGTCGCTGACCGTCCGCTGCAGTTGGTGATTGCGGCGATCAGCAGTAGTGATGAAACGGCACCGAGCAATGGCGTGATGGTGATGGGCCGCTATCTGGACGGTACACGCATGGCCAGGCTGGGCGCGGTGAGCGGGCTTACGCTTGCGCTGGTGCGTGGCCATTCTGCGGCCTACTCCGAGTACCGCTGGCCGGCAACGGTGCACTATCGCATGCTACAGCCGCTGACGGATGCACCGGGCTGGTCGCTGCGGATAGACAAGCAGATCGACCGGCAGATGCTGCTCTTCGCATGGCTATTGTTTTTTTGCTGCATGTTGCTGCTATTGGGGGTGGCCTTCTGGTGGGTGGGACACTTCCTGCGTAAACGCGTCATCCATCGTCTCGAACTGTTTGCTCGTCTGGCGCGTAGTGGCACGGGCGCGGAGGCGCAGCATTGGCCGGTTGAAGGGCATTGCGAACTGGCTGAGCTGGCACGGGCCTACAACCAGCAGATGGATGAAGCGGCGCGGGCCCGGCAGCATCTGTACCAGCAGGCGATCACCGATGCGCTGACCGGGCTGGGTAATCGCCGGGCGCTGGAGAATACCCTCGCGGCCAGACTGGAAGACAGCAGCAATCTTGAACCTTTTTCCCTGCTGCTGATGGATGTGGATGGCTTCAAGCTCATTAACGATAGTCTGGGATACCTCTCTGGCGACTGCCTGCTACAGGCACTGGCACTGCGGCTAAGTCAGGCGATGCAGCGACAGGATCAGTTGTTCCGCATCGGTGGAGATGAGTTCTGCATCCTGCTGCCCGGCGAGGACCACGCGCTGTCTGCTCGTTTGAATCGGGACTTGTTGCCGGCTTTGCGCCAGCCCTTCGAGATTGACGGGCATGTATTGAAAATGACCGCGTCGGCGGGTCTGGCCGGCTGTTATCCGGGAATGGATGCGCAGCGCCTGATGCGCCATGCCGATCTGGCCATGTATGCGGCCAAGCAGCAGGGACGTAACTGCCTGTGCATCTATCAGCATGAAATGGGCGCGGCTGCCGACGCGCGCTTGCAGCTGGAGCAGGCCTTGCGTCTGGCCATTGCTGCCGGTGACATCCAGGCCTGGTTTCAGCCTGTCGTTAATGGCCGCAGCGGGCAGGTCGTGTCGCTGGAAGTGCTGGCGCGCTGGTCATGGCAGGGGAAGATGGTGCCGCCGTTGACCTTTATTAGTCTGGCCGAAGAGTTGGGGCTGATTGCGGTCTTGTGGGAAACGATGCTGCATCAGGCCTTGGCGAATTTTTCCCGTTTTTTAATATTGCAACCGGCACTCAAGTTGCAGCTTAATTTATCTGTGCTGCAATTGGTCGACACCCAGTTGGTGGGCAAACTGCAGGCCTCAATCGCGCACTATGGCTTGCCTCAAGGTGCGGTATCGGTCGAAATAACCGAAAGCATGACGCTGGACGGCTTGCCGCAGGCAAGGGCAATGCTGTCCGAAATGGTCGCGGCCGGTATCGGCTTGCATCTGGATGATTTCGGTACCGGTTACTCCTCCATGGCGCGCTTGCACGAGTTACCGTTTGATACCGTCAAGCTGGATCGCAGTTTTGTTGCGTTGCTGGGCGAGGGCGACGATACGCTGGCGCGCACCGTCTACGAGATGGCACAGGGCATGGGGCTGGCGCTGATTGCCGAGGGGGTGGAAACCGCGCTTGAATATCAAGGTCTGCGCGCCATCGGTTACGAGCAGATGCAAGGCTATCTGTTTGCGCGGCCGATGTGCGCCGAGGCCATGCTGGCCTGGCTGGCCGAGCCGCATGACTGGCCGGTGTTGCCGCAACTGGCGCCGCTTGCCACTTGAAGCGCACCGCCCGCTGACGAGAGATGGCCAGCGGACGATGCGAGGGTGGGGGGGGTAGAGGCTGTTGCCGCGGTTTTACAGCCAGAAATCGGTGCGGGTACGGTAGTCGCGTATCAATTGCTGGAATATGGCAGGGTCTTTGGTAAAGGTCAGCTCGCCTTCCGGCGGGAAGTGCAGATCCAAGAGACGCGATACCCAGAAACGCAGGGCTGCGGCACGCAGCATCACCGGCCAGTTCTGTCTCTCTTGTTCCGTAAGTGGCCGCACCTTGCGGTAACCATCCAGTAGCGCACGCGCCAGCGTGTCGTCAATACCGCCATCTGCTGTGCGCGCCCAGTCGTTGAGTGCAATGGCCACGTCGTACAGCAGCACATCGTTACATGCATAGTAAAAGTCGATAAAGCCGGCGATGGCATCGCCTTTCAGCAGCACATTATCCTTGAACAAGTCGGCGTGGATCACCCCCGAGGGCAGATGGTCGAAGCGGTGGCTGTCCTGCAGCTTGATTTCCTCGCGCAGCATGGCCGCATCATCGGCCGGCAGGCGCGGGTAGAGATCCTGCGCGGTCTGGCTCCACCAGCGCGGGCCGCGCGGATTTTTCATTTTCAGGGGAAAGGTGTCGCCGGCGCGGTGCAGGGTCGCCAGCATCTCGCCCAGCGCGCGGCACTGGCTGGCGGACGGTTCGCTGACATCGGCGCCATCCAGGCAAGTCACGAGGCAGGCCGGCTTGCCGCACAGCATGGAAGCCAGCCGGTCGGTGTTGTCGGCGACGGGGGAAGGGCAGGCCACGCCATGGCGTGCCAGATGGCTCATCAGCTGCAGGTAATAGGGCAGCTCGTTCAGCTGCAATGCTTCAAACAGCGTCAGCACATAGCGGCCGTGCGTGGTGGTGACAAAGTAATTGGTATTGGTGATACCGGCGGCGATGCCCTTGAGATCGACCAGTTCGCCCAGCGCATAGCCGGCGAGCCATTCTGTCAGGGCCTGTTTTGTGACTGAAGTGTAAACCGACATGCCTAATCCTTAGAATCGCATCAAGACCCATTGCGGGATGACGATACGGCGTGCCGGATCGATCTGTTTGAGGTTGCCGGTGCCGTCATCATCGACCAGATAGTAGGGAAAGCCGACCGAGGGCGTGACCTTGATCATGTACAGCAAACCGTTGATGCGGTACTCCTCTATCTTGTCGCTGCCTTTCTGGATGATGCGCACCTCGGGCTCGGGGCTGGCACCCGGCACCATGCCATTCGCGATGGCGGGTGGCGGCGGAACCTGCGTGGCGGGTGGCGTGTCGGCCAGCGCCAGCGGGCTGGCAAGGGTCAGGGCAAGTAGAAGGTGGCGCATCATGGTTTCCTTGGCTCACAAATTGAGCAGTTGTTCGTTCTCTTCGGGCAGTGCCTCGAAGCCACGGGTTTCGTAATACTTGAAAATGGTGTCGACAATGGCCTGCGGCTCGTCGATCAGTTGCACGAGTTCCAGATCTTCGGCATTGATCATGCCGCCGGTGACCAGCTGCGCGCGTATCCAGTCGATCAGACCCTGCCAGAATTCGCTGCCGCACAGGATAATCGGAATCTTGCGGCTCTTGCCGGTCTGTACCAGCGTCAGCGCTTCGAACATTTCGTCCAGTGTACCAAAGCCGCCGGGCATCACCACGTAAGCAATGGCGTATTTGACGAACATCACCTTGCGGCTGAAGAAATGGTTGAACTTAAGGCTGAGATCCTGATACGGATTGGGCGTCTGTTCATGCGGCAGCACAATATTGAGCGCCACCGACGGGCTGCGCCCGTAGAACGCGCCCTTGTTGGCCGCCTCCATGATGCCGGGGCCGCCGCCGGAAATAACCGAAAAGCCCGCGTCCGACAATAGGCGGGCTATTTCCTCGGTCAGCTTATAATAGCGTTGGTCGCGTGCGGTGCGCGCGCTGCCGAAAATACTGACGGCAGGCGTGATACCCTGCAGTTCTTCCGCCGACTCGACAAACTCCGACAGTATCTTCATTACATGCCAGGCTTCGCGGGAACGGAAGCGTTGCATCATCTCGTATCGGTCGCTGGTTTGCGGCAACTTATCGGACAAGCTCATCTTTAAAAGCCTCTTTATGAAAACACTGCTACTGATTGACGGCTCTTCTTATCTTTATCGCGCTTTCCATGCGATGCCCGACATGCGCTCGCCTGAGGGCAAGCCGGTGGGGGCGGTGTACGGCATGGTGAACATGTTGCGCCGGCTGGAAAAGGAGGTGGCTTCCGATTATAGCGCCTGCATATTCGATGCTAAAGGCAAGACTTTCCGCGACGAGATGTATCCCGAGTACAAGGCGCAACGCCCGTCCATGCCGGAAGAGCTGGTCAGTCAGGTCGAGGCAGTGCATGCGCTGGTACAGGCGGCCGGCTGGCCGATGCTGGTGGTGGGTGGTGTCGAGGCCGATGACGTGATCGGCACGCTGGCGCTGGCTGGTGAAGCTGCCGGTATGAAGGTGATCATTTCGACCGGCGACAAGGACATCGCCCAACTGGTGACGCCGCAGGTGACACTGGTCAATACCATGACTAACGAGGTGCTGGACGAGGCTGGGGTGCTGGCCAAGTTCGGCGTGGCGCCGGACCGCATCATCGACTACCTGACGCTGATCGGCGACAAGGTCGACAATGTGCCCGGCGTCGACAAGTGCGGCCCCAAGACGGCGCTTAAATGGTTGGCCGAGTACGACAGCCTGGCCGGTGTGATGGCCAATGCCGACAAGATAGGCGGCAAGGTAGGCGAGAACCTGCGTGCCGTACTGGACTGGCTGCCCCGGGGGCGCGAGCTGATCACCATCAAGTGCGATGTCGATCTCACCGCTCACCTGCCGCACGGTATGGACACGCTGCTGCATGGGCGGCGCGATGTGGTGCGTCTGGCCGAACTGTTCCAGCAATTCGGTTTTCGCAGTTTCTACCGCGAGCTGACGGACGAGGCTGCGGCTCCGGCGATTGCCGTACCGCAGCCGGCCAAAGCGGCCGCCAAAGCGCCGGCAGCGGGCATGATGGATGACCTGTTTGCCGAGCCGGCCGCCGAGACGGCTGCGCCGCCGCTTACCCATGCTGCCGCAGCGCCGGTGCTGGCGCGCGACTACCAGATGGTAACGACAGTACAACAGCTGGATGCGTGGCTGGACAAGGTGATGGCGGCCGATGTGGTGTCGCTGGATACCGAGACCACCAGCCTGGACCCGATGGCGGCGCGCATCGTCGGCATCAGCTTGTCGGTCACGGCCGGCGAGGCGGCGTATCTGCCGCTGAAACACGATTACCCCGGCGTGGCGGACCAGCTGGATCTGGAGGCCACGCTTGCCAGACTCAAGCCGTGGCTGGAAGATGCCGGGCGCAAGAAACTGGGCCAGAACCTCAAGTACGACAGCCATGTGTTTGCCAATCACGGCATCAGGCTTGCCGGTATTGCCGACGACACCATGCTGGCAAGCTATGTGGTCGAGAGTCACCAGCGCCACAATATGGACGATCTGGCGCACCGCCATCTGGGCGAAACCACGATCGCCTACGAAGACATCTGCGGCAAGGGCGCCAAGCAGATCGGTTTTGCCGAAGTGGATCTGGATACCGCCACCCGCTATGCGGCCGAAGATGCCGACATCACCCTGCGCCTGAACGCAGTACTCAAGCCCATGCTGCAAGGCCGGCTTGCCTCTGTGTACCGCGATATCGAGCTGCCGGTGGCCGGGGTGCTGTTCATTATGGAACGCCACGGGGTCTTGATAGACCGCGAGCGTCTGCAGGCGCAAAGCCACACGCTGGGGCTGGAGATGCTGGCGCTGGAAACGAAGATCCATGATCTGGCCGGGCAGAGCTTCAATATCAATTCGCCCAAACAGATGCAGGAAATCCTGTTCGGCAAGCTGGGCATTCCGACCAAGGGCGTAAAGAAAACGGCCAGTGGCGGTTATTCCACCGACGAGTCGGTGCTGGAAGCACTGGCGCTGGATTATCCGCTGCCCAAGCTGGTTCTAAGTTACCGTGGGCTGGCCAAGCTCAAGTCCACCTATACCGACAAGCTGCCCTTGCTGATTAATCCACAGACGGGGCGCGTGCATACAAGTTATTCACAGGCGGTGGCCGTCACCGGGCGCTTGTCCAGCTCCGAGCCCAATCTGCAGAACATCCCGATACGCAGCGAAGAGGGGCGCCGCGTGCGCGAGGCCTTTATCGCGCCGCCGGGCTCATGCATCGTGTCTGCCGACTATTCGCAAATCGAGCTGAGGATCATGGCGCATCTGTCCGACGACGCCGGCATGCTGGCCGCTTTTGCCGCCGGTGAAGACATTCACCGCGCCACGGCTGCCGAGGTGTTTGGTGTCGCGCTGGATGCGGTCAGTAGCGAGCAACGCCGTGCCGCCAAGGCGATCAACTTCGGCCTGATCTATGGCATGAGTGCCTTCGGCCTCGCGGCCCAGCTCGATATCGAGCGCAGCGCTGCCCAGCAATACATAGACCGCTATTTCATGCGCTATCCCGGCGTAGCCGAGTATATGGCGCATACCCGCGAGTCGGCACGCGAGCTGGGTTATGTGGAGACCGCCTTCGGTCGCCGCCTTTATTTGCCGGAAATTCGCGGTGGCAACCCGATGCGCCGCGCCGGTGCCGAGCGTGCGGCGATCAATGCGCCGATGCAGGGCACCGCCGCCGACCTGATCAAGCTGGCCATGATCGCGGTGCAAGGCTGGCTGGAGCAGGCGCAGCTCGGGAGCAAGCTGATCATGCAGGTACACGACGAACTGGTACTGGAAGTGCCGGAGGCGGAGCTGGAGCTGGTCAAGCATCGCTTGCCCGAGCTGATGGCCGGCGTCGCCGAGCTGAAAGTGCCGCTGCTGGCCGAAGTCGGTGCCGGGGATAGCTGGGGCGCGGCACACTGATGAATGGGAAATGGGAAATGGGAAATGGGGAATAGGGAATAGGGAATAGGGAATAGGGAATAGGGAATAGGGAATAGGGAATAGGGAATAGGGGCGGCTGGCGGGTTTGGTTTTTCGGGATCGGGGAGCGGGGAATCGGGAGCCGCGGTGTTGACGTGCTTGGGTCGGTTCGCAACACTGAAATCCGAGTCCCGAGTCCCGAGTCCCGAGTCCCGAGTCCCGAGTCCCG
>NZ_JBOFOO010000225.1:0-1840 GCF_051659485.1 Craterilacuibacter sp.
TTGAGCCATCTGTATACCGTTGCGCGCAAGGAATGGGGCTACGAGCGCCTTTCCAATCCGTGCGACGATATCCGTAAGCCTGCAGTGGGGAAGTCACGCGATCGTCGCTTTGAAGGGGATGAGCTGCAACGTATCCTGAATGAAACCGACTCCGAAATTTTGCAGGCCATCCTGCAACTGGCGATAGAAACCGGCATGCGCCGTGGTGAGCTGTGTGCCTTGCGCTGGCAGGATTACAAGCCTGCGATTCCGGCACTCAAGATCCGGATGTCGAAGAACGGCAGTTCCCGAGTGGTACCGTTGTCACCGCGTGCAGTCGAACTGCTCGAAGCCTTGCCGCGTAGTGGAGAGCTGATTTTCGATGTCGAACCAGACTCGATCACCCGCGCTTTCCGCCGTGCTTGCGACCGTCTTGGCATTGAAGATTTGCGCTTTCACGACACGCGGCATGAAGCCACCAGTCAGCTGTTCGAAGATGGGCTGGAAGTGATGGAAGTGGCCAGCATTACCGGGCACAAGACGCTGAGCATGTTGATGCGCTACACCCACCTACGCGCAGGTACCTTGGCCGGCAAGCTCGCGCGAGCCAGACCACGCTGAGCACCTCTTTCAGTCAGCAAAAAGCCCACCGATCAACGGTGGGCTTAATTTTTGCAGGTGCAGCGGTCATCAAAGGCGGGCTTGCAGACGTAACCAGCGGTCGATTTGTTCGCGGTGCCAGTACAGACGCCGGCCGATCTTGAACGGTTGCGGGATGACGTTGTCTGCGAGATAGCTATCAAGGGTGCGGCGTGAAATGTGCAGCACGCACAGCATGTCTTCCGCTGTCAGCAGGGCATTGTGCAGGGCATCTTGGTGAGTGGCCGAGGTAGGGTGTGGTACGTTCATTGAGGTTGTCCATCCGTAGGTAAACCTCGTATAGCTGCGCGTTTTAGCCTGTCCACCGCTGCCGTTCAAGCACGCTAGTTATGCAGCTGCAGCCGCTGATACGTCTGCCTGCTTGGCCTTGATAGCTTTGCTCAGGCTTTTGTACAGGTCGGGATGTGTTTCATGCAAATACTCGACGATGGCGATGTCTTCTTTTTTGACTTTGGCAAGATCGATCTGCTCGATATGTACCAGGCGCAGTAGCTCGCGTACCGGCTTGGGCATGTTGCGGCCACTTTCGTAGCGGCTGCCGCCGGATTGGGTCACGCCGATGGCGGACCAGAACTGCTGCTGGTTCTGGCCTATCTTGCGGCGAATTTCACGTGGGTTCTTGATCGTGTCGAATAGTTTCATTGTGCTGTTCCGTTGATTCTTAAATGCAGTAAGGGTATGACGTGAGAGATTACTATAAGTTCACGCTTATGTGGTAGTTTTTGCTATCTTTTTTGAGTCGTTGTATTTCGGAGGGCTTTGGGATGTCGCAACAGGTTCAGCTTGTCCGCATTTGTAATGCCTGTTTTACGGTGATCAGCCGTAAACATACCGGTCACGCGCGGAGGGGACGACGTGAAGATTCAGCATGCAAACCGCAGCAAGCTGCAGCGCTCGCCGCATACTGGTCTGGATTTCTATCCAGGTGTTTTCCCCGTTGAGTGCATCTCATTACACACATCTCCTGCCCGAACCGGTAAGGTAGCAAACCTGACGGAAAGGTGAGATCGAGATGATGTGGGCACAGCAGGAATTGGGTGGGGCACAACTGGGCGATGCGAAGCTGAGCCGGCGTTTGGTGCAACTGGCTGACCGACTGGCAGAGCACCCTTCTGCAAGTATTCCGCAGGCCTGTCGAGGCTGGGCAGAAATACAGGCAGCGTATCGATTCCTGGCCCAAGACAAGCTGGACTGGCGTGAC
>NZ_JBOFOO010000226.1:0-2442 GCF_051659485.1 Craterilacuibacter sp.
GCAGGTCGTCACTGCCGGTCGGCAGTAGGAACACCGGGCCAACTCCCCAGATCCAGCCGCCCTCGGTCGGCGCTTTCGGTGAGAAGAACAGGCTCTGCACCGTATCGCCGGTACCGGTCTGGCTGCCGGCGCCCGGAAAGATGTCGGACTGGTGGATGACCGGCAGGATGGTGCGCGAGATGACATTCCAGTCGTCGTTCAGCGATATCGGAACCACCGGCTGTACGTTCATCGTGAAACGGTCGCCGTCCCTGGCGGGACCGATGTCGCCGTCCCAGTTCATCTGGAACGGCACGCTGATCAGCGCGGCGATCGGATTGGCCAGCTGCTTCGCCAATTCTTCGGCGGACTGGCAATGACCGACTCGGGACGCAAGTAACAGACACAGGCAGGCAAACCCGGTCAACGCCGTAATCGAATTCCTTCGGCTCACGTTCACCTCGTCATCTCTCTGCTCGTCGATTGAGATCTGGCGCTCGCGCTGCGGACGGGCCGGATTATCAGTCGCCTTCCTGGGTCGGCTGTGCGGCCCCACTGGCGCCCGCAGTCGCTACCTCCGTCCCTTGCCGCTGACGTCCTCCACGACACTCGACATGCCGAACGAAATCCGGCCCGGCACGGAGGGCTTGCCTGCGCCTTTCACGCGACTACTGCTTGCCTTGCGTCAGTTGCTTCATCAACTCGCTGAAGTCCAGTGTCGCTGCCTTCTGCACTGGTGGAAAGTCAACCAGTGATTGGATGTGTTCTCCGAGCAGTTCCTGAACCGGCTCGTTGAGCCACTGCTTTCTCTGGAGAATATCGGACCTGTCCGTCACATTATCGAAAGACTCGTAAGGGTCCATCTTCAGGTTGAAGATGACCGGAAACTTCTCTTTCTGGTACGGCGCGTAGTAGTTTTCGCTGGTTTCAAAATGCAGCTTCCACTGCTTGTAGCGAACGGCTCTGATATTCGATTCGTGATAGTAGATGAAATTATCGCGAGCGCTCTCATCGGTCTTGCCTGTCCAATAGCCCAGGTTGTTGACGCCATCAAGGTATTGTTTGCGCTCGACGCGCATCTTATTAACAACATCAGGCTCACCGGCTGCCGCTGCGAGCGTGGTGAATATATCCATGTGGCTCTGGATGCCGCTCAGCATCTGGCCGGCCGGTATGTGTCCCGGCCACCGCACCATCATCGGCACTCGCACACCGCCTTCATAGGTGGTCATCTTTTCACCGCGGAAGGGCGTCGTGCCCCCGTGTGTACGCGCGCTGTGCTCGGGTCCGTTATCGGTGGAATAGACGATAATCGTATTGTCCAGCACGCCCATGTTCTTCAGCGTGTCGAGCAATGCTCCGACCTGCCGGTCATGTTCGATCATGCCGCTACCGTAGATGTCATGCTCAGTCGAATAGGGTGCCGCGAGGTAGCGATTCTCAGCCCGCAGACGGGTGAACATGTGCATTCGGCTCGTGTTGAGCCATACAAAGAAAGGCTTGTCTTTAGACTTAGCTCCTTCCATGAATTTGACGGCGGCGGCAATGAACTCGTCATCAACCGTCTCCATACGCTTGCGCGTCAGCGGGCCTGTGTCCTCGATTCTTTGTTTGCCAACCTTGCCAAAGCGGGGATCGACTGTGTTATCGACAGTATTGGTAGCGTACGTATGCAGCACGCCACGCCCTCCGAACTTCTTGAGGAATTCAGGGTCTTTCGGATAGTCGACTTGTTCGGGCTCTTCTTCGGTATTCAGGTGATAGAGGTTGCCGTAGAACTCATCAAAGCCATGCACTGTCGGAAGATTCTGATTCCGATCGCCGAGATGGTTTTTGCCGAACTGACCGGTCGCGTAGCCAAGCCCGCTGAGTACCTCAGCCAGCGTCGGGGTCGCGTCTTGCAAGCCGGGTTCGCCACCAGGCCGCCCCACCGTTGTCATGCCACTGCGGATCGGATACTGCCCCGTGATCAAGGCTGCCCGGCCTGCCGTGCAGGAAGGTTGTGCGTAGTGATCTGTGAACATTACGCCCTCCTGGCCGATGCGGTCGATATTGGGCGTTCGGTATCCCATCTTGCCGTGACCGTAAAGGCTGACGTTGTCCCAGCCAACATCATCGGGAAAGATGATGAGGATATTGGGTTTGGCGGTCTGCGCATGTGCGCCACTCGTGCCCAACACTGCCACGGCGACGAGGCCGAGCGTGATGCGCAGCAGTCCCCTGGAACCACTTTTCATTCTGGAATCCTCCCTTCGTGCAGTGCAATTTCGATTTTGACCACCCACCGAGTCCGCTCGGGCAATGTTCGATCCTGGTGTGGAGCGTTCACGGCGTCACGATGTTGAACCAGCCGGGGTAGGTGACCAGCATCCCCATCAGGTCGGCGAACGCGCCCGGTCGTCCTTCGACCTTTACGTCGCCACGTGCCATTGCGTCCTGCATCGTGGTCTGCTTGAGCTGGAT
>NZ_JBOFOO010000227.1:0-4846 GCF_051659485.1 Craterilacuibacter sp.
GCGCTGGCCGGTTTAAGTCAGGGGCAGATGGATATGGCCAATATGGCCGGCCAGTATGCGCTTTCTCTGCCATTTTCACGGGGAATGGAAAAGGAAGCCGACTTGATGGGGCTGGAGTTGATGGCGCGTGCCGGTTACAACCCCAATGCTGCGGCAAATGTATGGCGCAAAATGGCGCAGTTGGGGGGGAATGGCCCTGAATTTACGTCGACCCACCCTTCTGGTGCTGCCCGTATTGCCGAACTGTCTGCGCGTGTACCGCAAGTCATGCCCTTGTACGAGGCGGCAAAACGAAAACATTGATGCTGTTTCACGTGAAACAGGCGCGCCATCCTAACGATCAAACGGAGTGTCCTTTTGGCTTATCTCTACCTAAAGGCTTTTCACATCATCTTTGTGACGTCATGGTTTGCCGGCTTGTTCTATCTGCCGCGTTTGTTCGTCAATCTGGCGATGGCCGGAGATGGTGCCGAATACGACCGGCTGCTGTTGATGGCGCGCAAGTTGTACCGCTTTATGACGCCATTGGCGGCACTGGCACTGGCGCTGGGTGTGTGGCTATGGCTGGGCTTTGATTTTGCGGGTGGCTGGCTGCATGCCAAGCTGGCACTGGTTGCCGGCCTGATGGCTTATCACTTGTACTGTGGCAAGCTGTATCGCGATTTTGCTGCCCGTCAAAACCGGCATAGCCATGTCTGGTACCGTTTCTTCAACGAAATTCCGGTGCTGGTCCTGATTGCTATCGTGCTGCTCGTCGTTGTGAAACCGTTCTGATATGGCCATTGAAATCGAGCGCCGTTTCTTGTTGGCGAGTGACGCATGGCGCCCCGATGGCGGGGCGGGTTTGCTTTTACGGCAAGGCTTTGTGGCGCTGGACAATAGCCGCTCGGTGCGGGTGCGTATTGCCGGAGATCAGGCCTGCTTGACGCTCAAGGGTGAAAGCACGGCCTTGAGCCGTCCCGAGTTTGAATATCCGATTCCGCTAGCCGATGCCGAGGCGATGCTGGCTGGCCTGTGCCATTATCGGGTCGACAAAATGCGCTACTCCTTAGCCTACGCTGGGCAGCTTTGGTTTATCGACGAGTTTTTCGGCGACAATGCCGGTCTGCTACTGGCTGAAATCGAGCTGGCTGATGAGTATGAAGAGCTTACCCGGCCGCTCTGGCTGGGCACAGAAGTGACGCAAGATGCGCGTTTCAGCTACGCCTATCTAAGCCAGACCCCCTATTCCCGCTGGACGACCGGTTGATACCGGCCTTCGGCTGCTTTTTATCTGCTTATTCATCAGGAACAACCTTATGTCCCGTAACCTTGAACTGTTTGAACGCGGCAAGAAATCCATTCCCGGCGGTGTCAATTCGCCGGTTCGTGCCTTTGGCTCGGTGGGCGGTACGCCACGCTTTGTAAAAAAAGCCAACGGCCCCTATTTCTGGGATGCCGATGACCGGCAGTACATCGATTACATCGGTTCTTGGGGACCGGCCATTCTGGGGCACGCCCACCCTGACGTGGTGGCTGCGGTGCAAAAGGCGGCGGAAGGCGGTCTGTCGTTTGGTGCACCTACCGAAGCCGAAATCGACATTGCGGAGGAAATCTGCAAGCTGGTGCCTTCGATAGAGCAGGTGCGGCTGGTGTCATCAGGTACCGAAGCCACCATGAGCGCGATCCGTCTGGCGCGTGGCTTTACCAAACGCGATGCCATTATCAAGTTTGAAGGTTGCTATCACGGGCATTCCGACAGTCTGCTGGTCAAGGCCGGTTCTGGCTTGCTGACCTTTGGCAACCCCTCTTCCGGTGGGGTGCCGGCCGACTTTACCCGCCACACGCTGGTGTTGGAGTACAACAACGTCGAGCAGCTAAAACGCACCTTCGATGAAATCGGCCATACCATCGCCTGCGTGATTCTCGAGCCTATCGCCGGCAATATGAATCTGATCAAGCCGTCGGTGGCGTTTGTGCAGGCCTTGCGTGCGCTGACCGAACAGCACGGTACGGTGTTGATCTACGACGAAGTGATGACCGGTTTCCGCGTGGCGCTGGGTTGCGCGCAGAGCCTGCACGGCATCAAGCCGGATTTGACCACGCTGGGCAAGGTGGTGGGTGGCGGTATGCCGCTGGCGGCATTTGGTGGCCGTGCCGACATCATGAGCTGCATCGCTCCCTTGGGTAATGTCTATCAGGCCGGCACCTTGTCGGGCAACCCGGTTGCCGTTGCGGCCGGGCTGACCACACTCAAGCTGATTCAGCAGCCGGATTTCCACGCGCAACTGGGTCGGCGTACCGCGCGTCTGGTCGAAGGCATTGTCGATGCGGCACGCGAGGCGGGGGTTACCTTGTGTGGCGACAGCGTGGGCGGTATGTTCGGCCTGTATTTCTGCGCCGAGGTACCGACAACATTCGAGCAGGTCACCGCGTCGGATCGGGAATGTTTTAACCGTTTCTTCCATGCGATGCTGGCAGAAGGCATTTATCTGGCACCATCGGCTTACGAGGCCGGCTTTGTATCGATTGCCCACAGCGACGAGATTATCGAGCAGACCATCGCTGCGGCACGGCGGGCACTGACAACACTCTGATCTTTTATTTTTTATTCAAAAGGCAGCCACAGCATGTGGCTGCTTTTTTTTATTTGGGCAGTTTTCAGGCCGGCTAAAATTTTTGTCGCGAATGATAATGATTTGCATTATTATCTCGACATGCAAAAGAACTCGCCTGTCATTCCTGTCTTTATCGCTGTCATCGCGCTGCATAGCCTGTTGCTGCTGGGGGCTCGTGCACCGTTACAGCCACCTAAGCTGCCGCCTATGGCGATGCAGATGGTCAGTACCGGGGGCAAGGTGCAGCAGACGCATGCTGTTCGCCAGCAGCAAGTGGTGCAGCGTCAGCCTGCCGCAAACAAGCCCTTATCCCGGCCCGAGCGCAAGGCGATTCCTATGCGTACGGCCGCTCGTTCTGCTGCCAGCCCGCAGCTAGCTGCGCTGACGCCGGCCCTCAGTCATGCGGCGCAAGCCGATCAGGCCAGCCTGCAGGCTGAGCCTGCGCTCGCCACGGCGGCGCCTAGCAGCGGTGCAATGCCCGGAGCGAAGGACGAGCTGACTCTGCCGCAATATCGTGGCGATTATCTGCATAACCCAAGGCCGGCCTATCCCCCGCTTTCGCTAGAGTTGGCCGAGAGCGGCACGGTCGAGCTGCGCGTAGACGTCAGTGCGGCAGGTCAGGCGCTTGCCGTTGAACTGGCCAAGAGCAGCGGTTACCCGCGGCTGGACAGGGCAGCGCGCGAGGCCGTCAGGCAATGGCGCTTTACGCCGGCACGGCGCGGCGCACAGGCCATCGCCCATCGCTTTGTGGTTCCTATCCATTTCTCACTCAAGTCTGTCCAATCATGAACCTGATGCTTGTTTTTCAGCAGGGCGATGCTGTCCTGACCACCGTCTTTTTATGCCTGATCGCCATGTCCGTGCTGACCTGGACCTTGATAGGCCTGCGTGCCATCCAGTTATGGCGCACCCGGCGCGCCAATCGCGAAGCGGAAGCCGGTGTCTGGAATGCAGCAGACTGGTCTGCTGCGCTGGTGTCCATCGCGGACAGTCAAGCACCGCTGGCACATTTGGCCCGTGATGGTGTCGAGGCGGTGCAGCACTATCGCCAGCATGCCCAGCGCTCACTGGGGCAAGCCTGTGCGCTGGACGAGTTTCTGACCCGCGCCTTGCGCAAGCGTCTGGCGCTGGAAGCGGGGCGGCTGGAGTCGGGCATGACGCTGCTTGCCTCGGTGGCATCCAGTGCGCCTTTTATCGGCTTGTTTGGCACGGTATGGGGCATTTACCACGCGCTGATCGGCATCGGTACGAATGGCCAGGCCAGTATCGGCGTGGTTGCCGGGCCGATAGGCGAAGCGCTGGTGGCCACCGCTGCCGGCCTCGCCGCCGCGATTCCGGCCTTGCTGGCTTACAACACCTTTACCCGCATGCAAAGGGTTCAAACCCAGCAGATGGATCATTTTGCCCATGACCTGCATGCCCAACTACTGACGCAGGCAGGAGAGCTTGATGGCATTCGGACAGTTTGAACAGGACAGGTCGGCACCCATGGTGGAGATCAATATGACGCCGCTGGTGGATGTGATGCTGGTGTTGCTGGTGGTGTTTATTGTGACGGCCCCGCTACTGACCCATGCCGTGCGTGTGGACTTGCCGCAGGCCAGTGCAGCAGTTCAGGCCGACAAACCCGAACAGATCCGTCTGGTGATTGATGGTGCCGGCAAGTTGTGGTGGAACGACGTACCGCTCACCGATGCCCAGTTGGCGACGCGCCTTGCCGTAGCAGGAGCGAGGCCCGATACCGAGCTGCACCTGCGTGCCGATAAATCCATCCGTTACGAGCTGGTTGCCAAGACGCTGGCGCTGGCGCAGCAGTCCGGCATTAGCCGTATCGGATTTATCACCGAACAACCCTGAGCATTTCCTTGTGTGGCATCTCCCGTTGGCGGGAGGCTGTTTTGTGCTCGGGTATTAAATGGTTTTGCGTGTAACACACTGATAATAAGAGAGAAAATATGAAGCATGATTTGAAGCGTGGCCATGTGTCGGGGCAGCGTGGCGCCGCCATGGCTGCGGGAATGCTCGCTGCTGCCTTATGCCCGGGTCTGGTTCTGGCGGCAGAAGCGAATACGCGACTGGATACGGTGCAGGTGGTCGGCGAGCAGGCCACGCGTGGCACGCTGGCAACTGGTGCATCGACCATAGGCAAGACCTGGCAGCAACTGCGCGATATTCCGCAGTCGGTTACCGTGATCAACCAGCAATTGATCGCGGATCAGGGGGCGGACTCGCTGAAAGATGCATTGAAG
>NZ_JBOFOO010000228.1:0-2327 GCF_051659485.1 Craterilacuibacter sp.
ATGGCGAAGTCAGCGCCAACTTTATCGTGATCGCAGGCAATGCCTATCTGGGTAACCTGGTCCCCAAACTGGCGGAAAAAACACTGCCATGCGGCACACAGGTCGTCACCACCGCTCCTCTGGACACCAAGCTGGCCAAATCGCTGCTGCCGGGCGACAACTGTGTGGAAGACTGCAATTTCCTGCTCGACTACTACCGCCTGACCGCCGACAACCGCCTGCTGTATGGTGGCGGCACGGTGTATGGCGCGCGCGAACCGGGTGAAATAGAAACGCTGGTGCGTCCCAAGCTGGAAAAAACCTTCCCGCAGCTTAAGGGCGTGAAGATTGATTACACCTGGACCGGCAACTTCTCGCTCACGCTCACCCGTCTGCCTCAAGCCGGGCGCATAGGCAACAATATTTACTACTCGCAAGGTTGCAGCGGTCACGGGGTCACCTACACCCATCTGGCCGGCAGGCTGCTGGCCGAAGCCATCCGTGGCCAGAGCGAGCGTTTCGATGCCTTCGCCTCACTGCCGCACTACCCGTTCCCGGGCGGCCGTCTGCTGCGGGTTCCCATGCTGACGATGGGCGCATGGTGGTATGAAATGCGCGACAAAATGGGCGTGTAATTCGGGATTTGCAGCAGGGTTAGTGCCAAGCGCGACTAACCCTGCTTCGCCGTGATCAATGCCAGCGCGTCTGCTGCTCGGTCAGCGTGATGCCGGCATCTTTCATGCAGTCGACCAGATCCTGCCAGCAAGCCTGACGGTCTGAGGCGACATCCGGCACCACCAGCCACGGAGTACGGGCAATAATCTCTTCACTATTGGCCTTGCGCAGCGCCACATCGTAGCCCTGCAATTCAGGCTGGTACTCGGCTACGGCTTCAAGTTCGCGCAAATTGCCCAGACCGGCAGCCGAAATCGCCACGGTCAGCCCCAAACGTTTTCTGTTCCATGCGCGCACGCCCGCTTCCAGCGCATCCCAAATTGGCAAGGGCGCAAACAGTTCGGCCTCACCATATTCCATCTCGTTGCTGATCGCCTGCTGTACTAGCGGCATGGCGGCATCCAGCGCCTTGCGTGCCAGTTTGCGCACCCGGTCCTGCTTGAGTACACCGCGCTCCGCCAGAAACGGTATCCACGCCAGCACCAGTTGCGCATCCGCCGTCTGCTCGGCCGCATCAAAGGTTGCACGCGATGCCTCGGGATCGGCCGGTGCAAAATCGCAACCGGCATCCATGATCGGCGCCAGATGCACCAGACTCTGGCAAGCACGCTCATTCAGCATGTCCAGCGTGAAAATGGTAGGAGACACCCAGAGTATGGATTTTTCCGGTACTTCCAGCGCATCAGCCAGCGCCAGTTCCACCCTCTCCATCAGCGGGTAATGCCACCACACCCCACCTTTGGCACGCGAAAAAGCCAGCGGCAAAGCCCATAGTTCGAATGATGCAAAGCTGCCATCCTTGCGGACGACTTCGGGAAAAGCAATCGCCTTGCGGGCAGCCTCGACCAGCAAATCACGCGCAGCCGGCTCGGCAAGCAAACCCAACTGCGCTTCGGTAAAGACCGCCTGATCTCCGCCAGCCAGCACCTGCTGTACCTCGGCGGCCAGTTGCATACGTGCCATAGGCTGATCGACAGCCTCATGCGACTTCTCCATCAGCTTGCGGATCGCAGACTGACGCTCGGCCGGCGGCAAGGGCTCCGTCGGAATCACCCGCATTTCGCGCTGTGGCGGATTGGCTTCACGCTCGGCATAAGCCTTATTCAGACGCTCATATACCGTCATCGCCTCATCGCAGATACGCTGCAAGGCAGCGGCAGTAGGCGGCTCTTCATGAAAATTGAAATCAAACATACGCATGCCGGTATTGCACACGTAGTGGGTAATATTTTCAGCATCGTCATATAGCACGGCACTGGCAAAACCCTCCTTGTCACGACCTTCGAACGGCATGTCATCATTGCCCACCAGACGGCAGATAAAAGCCGGCGACTCGGTGTGCACGATATATTCGTAAGGCTCCAGCCCCTTGTCGTCCACCGCATCACCAAAGATGAAGCGGTTGGGCACAAAAGGATCGCCCTTGATGTGTGCATTACGCGGATGCGGTCTCATGAGTCTCTGAACGTGCAAGATTAATGCGCCATTTTACCCCGAGCGCAGCAAGCGGTGTAATCCATAAACGATAACGATACCAAACGCAAAACCCCCCAACCATTGCTGGTTGGGGGGTTTCTAATGGGGCGTCTGGCGGTGTCCTACTTTCACATGGCGAATGCCACACTATCATCGGCGCTAAGGTGTTTCACGGTCCTGTTCGGGATGGGAAGGCG
>NZ_JBOFOO010000229.1:0-3258 GCF_051659485.1 Craterilacuibacter sp.
ACGCCGGCGCGGTCGCTGGCACTGATGCGCAGATAATAAGAGCTGACCACTTCATCCATAGGCAGGATGCGCAAGTCCTTGAGCTGATCCGGCTGGAAGGCCAGATGCGGCACGCGGTGCTCGGGGTCGGATGTCAGCAGGCGGGTGACATCGATAATATCGGCCACCACGGCAGAAGCCGTCGGCAGCGCGCCGGCGCCGGCACCGTAATACAGGGTCGCGCCGATGGCATCGCCCTTGGCCAGCACGGCATTCATCACGCCGTTGACGTTGGCGATCAGGCGGCTTTCCGGAATCAGCGTCGGATGGACGCGCAATTCGACGCCTGCATCGGTATGACGGGTCAGACCCAACAGCTTGACGCGATAGCCCAGCTCTTCGGCGTAAGCGATATCGCGCCCTTGCAACTGGCTGATGCCTTCGAGGTAGCAGAGCTCGAAGTTCATCGGGATGCCGAAGGCGATAGACGCCATGATGGTCAGCTTGTGGCCGGCGTCGTGGCCTTCCACGTCGAAAGTCGGGTCGGCTTCGGCATAACCCAGGCGCTGCGCCTCGGCCAGTACCTCGTTAAAGCCGCTACCCTTCTCGCGCATTTCGGTGAGGATGAAGTTGGAGGTGCCGTTGATAATGCCGGCAATCCATTCGATGCGGTTGGCAGCCAAGCCTTCGCGCAGCGCCTTGATGATGGGGATGCCGCCGGCGACGGCGGCTTCGAACGCCACCATCACGCCTTTTTCCTGCGCGCGGGCAAAGATCTCGTTGCCGTGCAGCGCCAGCAGCTTCTTGTTGGCGGTGACCACATGCTTGCCGTTGGCAATCGCCTGCAGCACCAGCTCCTTGGCGATGGTATCGCCGCCGATCAGCTCGACCACGATATCGACGTCGGGATGGTTGACGATGGCGAAAGCATCATCGACCAGCTCGATCTCGGGGCCGACCGCCTCGCGCGCACGCGCAAGGTCGCGGTTGGCCGCCATAAACAGGCGGATCTCGCGCCCGGCGCGGCGGCTGATTTCTTCCGCGTTACGTTTCAACACGGTGGCGACACCGCCACCGACCGTTCCTACCCCCATCAGGCCAATATTGATCGGCTTCATATGTACGACTCCTGTGCTTGTCATTTTTTTGTCGGCGGCAAGGGGTGCGGTGCCCATGCCTGCATCGCTTTGCGCTTAGTTGGTACCGTGGCGCAGGCGGTAGTTTTCCAGGAAGGTCCCCAGACGCCCCAGCGCCTCGGTCAAATCATCCGTATTGGGTAGAAATACCACGCGGAAGTGATCCGGCGCAATCCAGTTAAAGCCGGTTCCCTGCACCAGCAGCACTTTTTCCTGCTGCAACAGCTCGAGAATGAACTGCTGGTCGTTGACGATCGGGTACACCTCGGGATCGAGACGCGGGAACATATACAGCGCCCCCATCGGCTTGACGCAGGATACGCCCGGCATCGCCGTCAGCATCTGGTAGGCCAGATCGCGCTGGCGCGCCAGACGCCCGCCCGGTGCCACCAGATCATTGATGCTCTGATAGCCGCCAAGCGCAGTCTGGATCGCATACTGGCCGGGCACGTTGGCGCACAGACGCATCGAGGCCAGCATATTCAGGCCCTCGATATAATCCTTGGCGTGGCGCTTCTCGCCCGATACCGACATCCAGCCGGCGCGGTAGCCACAGGCGCGATAGTTTTTGGACAGGCCGTTCATGGTGATGCACAGCACATCGGTGGCCAGGCTGGCGATGGACACATGCTGCGCCTCGTCGTACAGCACCTTGTCGTAGATTTCGTCGGCGTAAATGATCAGCTGATGGGTGCGCGCCACTTCGATGATCTGCTGCAGCAGCGCAGGCGGATAAACCGCGCCGGTCGGATTATTCGGGTTGATCACCACGATGGCACGGGTGCTGGGCGTGATCTTGGCCTTGATATCGTCGATATTGGGGAACCAGCCATTGGACTCTTCGCATACATAATGCACGGCGCGACCGCCGGACAGGCTGACCGCCGCCGTCCATAGCGGATAGTCCGGCGCCGGCACCAGCACTTCGTCGCCATTGTCGAGCAAGGCCTGCATCGCCATCACGATCAGCTCGGATACGCCATTGCCGATATAGATGTCGTCCAGCTCCACACCGGCAATATTCTTCTCCTGCGTGTAATGCATGATGGCCTTGCGCGCGGCAAACAAACCTTTGGAGTCGACATAGCCGGAGGCATTTTGCAGATTGGCGATCATGTCGGCATTGATCTCGTCCGGCGCAAAAAAACCGAACGGCGCCGGATTGCCAATATTGAGCTTGATGATGCGATGGCCTTCTTCTTCCATCTTTTTGGCGTGTTCCAGCACCGGGCCACGAATGTCGTAGCAAACATTGTCGAGTTTTTGCGATTTGCGTACAGCTTGCATGTCTTGTGTCGATCCTTGCAGGGCATTGTGTTAGCGGCCATCGGAGGCGGTAGCACAAGCAATCATTCGGAGAGTCAAAATAGCGTGCCCACACCAGCGCGGGCCATGTCATTTATAATCCTATCCCAAATTGGTGCTGCACTGCACTAGCCTCTTCACTCAGCCTTACGGACATGCTTATGAAACTGCATCAAGCTCAGCTCACTGGCCACAATCTGTTTACCGGCTACGGGGAAGGCTTTGTCGAAATCAACAAGGCGCGCCATCAAGGCGCACTCATCATTACCGCCGACACGATCCAGCCATGGCAAGGCGCCAGCTTTGCCGCCTTAAGCGCCGAACATTTTGCCGAACTGCTGCCCTTTGAGCCCGAAGTCGTGCTGTTCGGCAGCGGCCACAAGCAGCGCTTTCCGCATCCACGGCTATACGCGACACTATCGGCACAATATATCGGCGTCGAGGTAATGGACACCCAGGCCGCCTGCCGCACCTACAACATCCTGCTATCGGAAGGCCGGCGCGTGCTACTGGCGGTGGTAGGGGAATAAGGTAGGGGATCGGGGATCGGGGATCGGGGATCGGGGATCGGGGATTTCAGTGTTTCGACCCGCCAAACCATGTCAACCCCGCGATTCCCTATTCCCTATTCCCTATTCCCTATTCCCTATTCCCTATTCCCTATTCCCTTACACCGGGCAGGCTTCTGCCTTGTCCGCCACCGCAGCACGCTCGCCACCAAAACTCTCATAGGCCATCAGCGCCTCGGCCGCCGTCATCAGCGACGGACCACCGCCCATATACACCGCCACTTGCAGCATCTCGAGGAACTCGGCGCGGGTGCAACCCAGCTCGACCA
>NZ_JBOFOO010000230.1:0-8160 GCF_051659485.1 Craterilacuibacter sp.
CCGTGGCCGCCGTCGGCGGCGCCACCGCCGCTCAGGCCGGCGGCGGTTTCTTCCAGTACCGAGAGCGGGTCTTGGTTATTGTTCAGCGCGGCGATCACGCGTTCGGCTTCGGCGCTGATGGGGGCGACGCGGGCTTCGCTGGCGTCGACGGCATTGGGCAGCAGGGTTTCTTCGGCCAGCAGTACGGTGCGGCCACCATCGAGATTGACCAGTTGGCCATCGGGGCGGGAGAAAGCCAGTGCGGCGCCCTGCGCCAGTTCGATGCGCTCGCCAGCGAGGATGATGTCGCCGGCCTTGAGCAGGCGGCTGCTGCCGTCGGCGGCTATCGCCTTAACTACGCCCTGAATGGAAACAACCTGACCCTGTGCCTGATTCGCCATGATAAACCCCAAGTGACAATATGCTGATGTTGTCAGGTTAGCGGTTTGCGTATGGCGAAAGTATTGTACTGAAGGGCAGTGTGGCTAAACGGCGACAGGCCGGCGGGATGGATGGGATTGGGGATTGGGGAGGAATCGCGGCTGAAGCCGCTCCTACGTGCCGCTCCTGCTAGCCGCTTCGACTAACTGCTGCGGACAAGCCGGCCGCTCAGGCCAGTTTCAGCAGCAGTTGCAGGCGGTCGTCGACGCCGAACTTTTGGAACAGGCTGCTTAAGTGGGCCTTGACCGTGCGCTCGGCGATATCGAGTTCGCGCGCGATGTCCTTGTTGGCCATGCCGCGCTTGAGGGCGGTAACGACTTCGGCTTCGCGCGCCGTCACCCGCTCGCGCCAGGCTTCATTGCCGGCGGCTGGCAGCCGGCTGCCCAGCTGGCCGCACAATAGCGAGAGCAGTTCGCGCCCGACCCAGCTGGAGCCGGTTTCCACCGTAGACACTACCTGCTGCAGCAGGTCGGGGGTGGAATAGGCATGGGCATAGCCGGCGGCGCCGCACTGTAGCCAGGCCAAGCCCTCGGCATTGTCCGGGTTGGAGCTCATGGCGATCACCCGCGCGCGCCGGCATAAGGCCGGCCAGTCGGCATCATTCAGGCCGGGCAGCGCCAGATCGACCAGCACCAGCTGATCGTTTTCCAGCAAACCGGCCAGCGTGGCCGTATCGGTCACGCGCCAGCAGCGCTCGCGCCCCAATACCGCGCGCCAGCTATCGGCCAGGGCTTCACTCAGGGTCAGCAGCAGGATGGTCATGGTTTAGCGCTCGCTTAATGCCGCAGCCTTGGCGCGCAGCACCGGCTTGAGCAGATAGGACAGGATGGATTTCTTGCCGGTCATGATGTCGACTTGCGCCACCATGCCCGGAATGATGGGCAACTGGGCCTCGCCCAGACGCGAGCCCTTGGTGCGCACCTTGACGATATAAAAGGCATTGCCCTTTTCATCGGTAATGGTGTCGGCACCGATACCTTCCAGCACGCCTTCCATGCCGCCATAGATGGTGAAGTCGTAGGCGGTGTAGCGCACCACGGCGCGCTGCCCGGGGCGCAGGAAAGCGATGTCGCGCGGGGTGATGCGTGTTTCCAGCAGCAGGGATTCGTTCAGCGGCACGATTTCGGCGATGTCCTTACCCGGTTGCACTACGCCGCCTATGGTGTTGGTCAACAGGCGCTTGACCTCGCCACGCACCGGGCTGCGGATCTCGGACAGTTTGACCTTGTCTTCCAGCCCGACGCTGCCTTCGGACAGGCTGCCCATCTTGCCCATGGTTTCCGATAGCTCGATGCTGGCCTGATTGCGAAAAGCCAGCTCCACTTCCTGTATCTTGCGCTGCGCTTCGCCTATCGCCGCCTGAATGCGCGGAATCTGTGCGCCGACCATATCGCGCTCGCCACGGTAGCGCGACACATCGCGCTCCAGACGCAACAGGTCGACATCGGACACCGCGCCGGAGGCTTTTAGCGGCCGGGTAACGGTCAGCTCGCGGTTGGTCAGCTCGTAGCCCTGCACCGCCTGCTCGCGCCGCGCACGCGCTTCATTCAGCTCTTGGCTGCGCTGCGCCAGTTGCTGGCGGGCGATCGACACGTTGGCATCCAGCTCCAGCCGGCGCGAGGTATACAGATCCAGTTCCTGGCGCGCGATATCGGGGGCGCGCTCGCTGACTTCCGCCGGCATCACGAAGGCTTGCCCGGAGGCGATGGCTTTGAGCCGCGCTGCCTTGGCCACTTGCGACAAATACTGCGCCTGATTTTCCCTGAGCGAGGACACGAAGCGGGTGTTGTCCACCTTGAGCAGCAACTGCCCCTTCTCCACAATCTGGCCTTCCTTGACCAGAATCTGCGAGACCACGCCGCCATCCAGGCTCTGCAGATGCTGGTTCTGCCCGGACGCCACCACCTTGCCCTCGCCGCGCGACACTTCATCCACCTTGGACAAGGCGGCCCACAGGATGGCGACCACAAACACCGCCGCCATCAGCCAGATAAAGAGGCGCGGACGCTGCGGCTTTTGCTCCAGGATGGCCCAGTCGGCATCGGCAGCAAAGTCATTGCGGTCGACCACATCCTTGGCCGCCGCCCAGTCCATCAGTTTGTCCCAGTAGGGTGCGCTCCGGCGCTGGGCGCGGCCCGTCCACTCTTTGGCGCGTGTTTTCCAATCCATTATGCCGCCCTCCCGACTTTACCCTGCTGCAGGGCGTCCACCACTTGTGCCTTGGGGCCATCGGCCACGATGCGGCCCTGATCGATCACGATCAGGCGATCGACCAGATCCAGCAGGCTGTTGTTGTGGGTCACCAGAATCATGGTTTTGCCCGGCAAGATGGTACTCAGCGTCTGGCGGATTTGCGACTCGGAGGTGTGGTCCATATTGCTGGTCGGCTCGTCCAGCAGCAGGATGGGCGGGGCATTGAGCAGGGCGCGTGCAATGGCCACCGCCTTGCGCTGGCCGCCGGACAGCGATTCGCCGCGCTCGCCGATCAGCATGTCGAAGCCTTGCGGGTGGCTGTTGATAAAATCGGTCAGCCCGGCCTGCTCGGCCGCCGCCGCCACGCTGGCGTCGTAGGCATGGGGCGAGCCCATCGCGATGTTTTGCCGCATGCTGCCGTAAAACAGTACCGCATCCTGCGGCACATAACCGATATTGCGCCTGAGTTCGGCCGGATCGATCTGCTTGATGTCGATGCCGTCAACGCGGATAGCGCCTTCGCCCGGCTGAAACAGGCCGAGGATCAGCTTTTGCAAGGTGCTCTTGCCCGAACCGACGCGGCCGATAATCGCCACCCGCTCGCCCTGCCGGATGCTGAACGACACATCCTTGAGCGCCACCATCGGGTTGGCCGGATAGCTGAAGCTGACATTGCGAAACTCGATCTCGCCCTTGAAGTGGGTGCGGTGAAAGAAGGCGGCGTCTTTCTCGCGCTCGACCGGCATCTTCATAAAGCCGTCCAGCGAAGCCAGGGAAGTCTTGGCATTGTGGTATTGCGTCATCAGGCCCACCACCTGGCCCAAGGGCGCCATGGCGCGGCCGGACAGCATCACCGCCGCAATCACCCCGCCCATGGAGACATTGCCCAGCATGATCATATAGACACCGACCACCAGCATGCCGACCGAGACCAGTTGCTGGATAAAGCCGGCAAAGTTCTGGGTACTGGACGCCAGCAGCTTGAGGCGCGAGCCCACTTGCGCCAGAAACAGGGTCGATTGCTCCCACTTGCCCTGCAGTTCGCCTTCGGCGGCCAGCACCTTGACCGTCTCCAGATTGGACAGGCTTTCCACCAGATGCGCATTGCGCTGCGAGGCGGCGCGCAAGGTGGTCTCGGCCAGTTCTTCCATCTTGCCCTGCACCAGCAGGGTAAACAGCAGCATCAGCACCGTGCCGACAATGACCGGTATCGCCATCCATGGCGAGATCCAGATGATGACCAGAATAAAGATCAGCAGGAAAGGCAGGTCGATCAGGGCGGTGATGGAGGCCGAGGCGATAAAGTCGCGTATGGTTTCGAAGGCACGCAAGTTGGCGGCAAAAGCGCCCACCGAGGCCGGGCGCGCCTCCATGCGGATGCCCAGCACCCGCTCCATAATCAGTGCCGACAGGGTGACATCCACCCGTTTGCTGGCCAGGTCGACCAGATAGCCGCGCGACAGCTTGAGCAGAAAATCGAAGACCAGCACCAGCGCCCCGCCGATGGCCAGCACCCACAGGGTGTCGGTGGCCATATTCGGCACCACGCGGTCGTAGACATTCATCGAGATCAGCGGAAAGACCAGCGCAAACAAATTGATCAGGAAAGCCGCCATCAGGGCGTCGCGATACAAGGGCCCGCTGGAAAATATGGTCTGCCAGAACCAGTGGCGCGAGCGGATATGCGCCAGCTCCGGGGTGCGCTTTTCATACTGGAAACGCGGCTTCACCAGAATGGCGATGCCGGCATAGCGGGTATTCAGCGTTGCCAGCGGCAGCTCGACCACGGCATCCGGCAACTCGGCATAGCTGATGGACACCGTCTCGCCGGCCACCGCACGCAGGATGCAGGCGTCGTTATTGTCCAGCAGCAGCACTGCCGGCAGCAATTCTTCGCGCAGGGTTTCCAGCGGCTGGCGTACCACGCGCGCAGTCAGGCCGATACGCCGCGCCGAGCGCGCAAACATGGAAGGCGATAGCCGGTTATTGCTCAGCGGAATGCCGGCCAATAGCGATTCGCGCGTCGCGTTCAGGCCAAAGCCGCGCGACAAAGAAAACAGGCAATCGAGTAAGGGATCGAGATGCGTCGCTTGCTGGCTGAAGCCGCTGCTCTCGCTGACGGGTGCCGTGTGGTAAGCCATAGTAACCTTTTGCAACAGTGCTGCCGCTGCCAGCGGATAGCGTGGCAATGCCGGCCATAATTTAAGCCATGATAATACCCCAAGTGGATAATTAAAAATTTATTTATATGGTGCTGTTATTTGATATTAAACAACAATGCAACACACGGAATCAGGCAGGCCACCGGATGGCGGCCTGCCGGCTTAATGCGCGGGGTGTGCAGCAGCCGGGCGGCCAGTGCGGATAAACATCAAAACCGAAACAAAGTAGATCGTGGTCAGCGCGATTTCGCCCCAGGCCAGTTGCTGGCTCAGGCCGCTATCGCTCCAGCCGCGCATCACGCCTTCACCGAAGAAGGCCAGAATGAACATGCACGACCACTGGTAGGTATACACCCGCCCCTTGAGGATGCCGGGCAGCGGCAGCAATAGCAGGGCCGCCTTGAGCACCAGCCACGAGCCGCCGCTACGCAGCGGTGCCCACCACAGCTCCCAGCCCAGATTCAACAGGATCAGTGCGATCAGGCTGACGATGGCGCCCCAGTGAAACCAGGATTGCTTCATGTCGTCTCTTCCTTGGCCGTCGGGCCCTTGCCCAGGAATACCGATATCAGGATGCCGCACTCGTACAGTATCCACAGCGGCACGGCCAGCATGATTTGCGACAGCACATCCGGCGGCGTGACGATGGCGGCCACCACGAAGGCGCCGACAATCACATAAGGCCGGCCCTGACGCAGTTGCTCGATGCTGACGATCCCCATGCGCGTCAGCACGATCACGATCACCGGCACCTCGAAGGTCACGCCAAAAGCAACGAACATACCCAGCACAAAGGACAGGTATTTATCGATATCGGTCATCATCGCCACACCGGTCGGCGTGACGGCGCTCATAAAGCCGAACACCACCGGGAATACCAGATAGTAGGCAAAGGCCATGCCGATAAAAAACAGCAATACGCTGGAGATGACCAGAGGCGCGATCAGGCGCTTCTCGTGCTGGTACAGGCCGGGCGCAATAAATCCCCAGACCTGATACAGGGTATTGGGCAGCGAAATCAGGAAGGCCACCAGCATGGTGACCTTGACCGGTACGAAAAACGGCGCGGTCACGTCGGTGGCTATCATCTGCGCACCGGCAGGCAAGACGTCCATCATCGGTTTGGCCAGCAGGTGATAAATGTCGCCAGCCCAGTTAAACAGGGCGACAAACACGATCACGATGCCGGCCACGGCGCGCACCAGTCGGTTTCGCAACTCGATCAGGTGGGCAAGCAACGGCTGTTCAGTCATTGATACTCGTTATGCGGAGGTTTAGCGGCGGGTGCCGACACCGGCGGATCAAACAGATCCAGCTGGTTTTCATTCGGCGCCAGCAGCTCGGGATAGTCGCCATGGCCATCGTCGCGATGGGCGGCGGCAATCAGCACATGCGGATCGATATCGGCAGCGGGAACCGGATCGGCCACGCTGGCTTGCAGCGTCTGCTTCGCCTCGCTAAACGGCGCCGCCACCTCCCCGGCCATCTCGTGCAAGGCATTTTGCTGCTCGCTCACCACCTGTTTAACTTCATCCACTTGCTCTTGCATCTGCGAACGGAAGCTTTCGGCAGTACTGCGAATATCCTGCGTAATGCCCAACAGGCCACTATCGGTGGCCTGCTGCTGCACATCGGCTTTGACGCTGGAGACAAAACGCTGGGCACGGCCGACCAGTGCGCCCAGGGTACGGGCAACAGTAGGCAGGCGCTCGGGGCCGAGAATGATCAGCGCGACTATGCTGATCAGGATGATTTCGCCAAAGCTGATTTCAAACACGGCGTGCCGCGCTTATTTCTTGTCGGAATCGGCGTCGACATCGATCACGCGGCCGGCTTCCGGCGCCTTGCTCTTGTCGTCGCCTTCTTTCATGCCGTCCTTGAAGCCCTTGACCGCGCTACCCAGATCTGCCCCCACATTGCGCAGTTTCTTGGTACCGAAGACCAATACCACAACCACCAGAACGACCAACCAATGCCAGATGCTGAAGGAACCCATTTTGCTTTACCTTAAATAACGATGCCGCGCCGCCACTAAAGCGGCACAGCGATTGAATAATCAAATCAGGCCGGATGGCCGAATACATGCAGGTGCAGGTGGAACACTTCCTGCCCGCCCCCCACTCCGGTATTGATCCCGCACTTGAAGCCGTCAGCCATACCCTGTTCGGCGGCCAGCTTGGGTGCCAGCAGCAGCATACGCCCCAATAGCGCCTGATGCGTGTCTTCGCACTGCACCAGACTGGCAAGATGCAGCTTGGGGATGATCAAAAAGTGCACCGGCGCAATCGGCCGGATATCGTGAAAGGCGAGAAAATCATCGTCTTCATACACTTTTTTCGATGGAATCTCTCCCGCCGCAATCCTGCAAAACAGACAATCGCTCATTGCATGCGCTCCGGTTTAGGGTTGCGGCTGACGCGCCAGTTTTTCATCGATGCCGGAAATGCCTTCGCGCCGCTTGAGCTCCATCAGCACGTCTTCGGGACGCAGGCCGTGATGCGCCAGCAGCACCATGCTGTGGAACCACAGATCGGCCATCTCGCGCACCAGATGCAGGCGGTCGCCATCCTTGGAGGCCAGCAGCACCTCGGCGCTTTCCTCGGCCACTTTTTTCAGAATGGCGTCTTCGCCTTTCTTGAACAAGGAAGCCACATAAGACGACTCGGTCGCTGCCTCGCGGCGGGCTTCCAGCGTATCAGCCAGTTGACTGAGTATCTCGGTATTGATCATCAGACTGTCCTCGGGACGGATCGGCAAAAGTATAAGATGGTTTTATTGCAAGGTTGTGAAAATTTGATAAGGAAAAACCTTAGTTTTGCGCCGGATCAAGCTTGCGCCCATTCAGGCGCGATAAATTTGCGCCGGATCCTTGATGACGGCATCCACGGTCTGCCAGCCGCCCTGCTGGTAGCGGCGATAAAAGCAGGACTCGCGCCCGGTGTGACAGGCAATGCCGCCCGCCTGTGCAATCTGCATCACGATCACATCGCCATCACAATCCAGCCGTAGTTCGGCAACGGTCTGAGTATGGCCGGACTCCTCGCCTTTTTTCCACAGTTTCTGCCGCGAACGGCTGTAGTAGTGGGCGATGCCGGTATCGGCCGTCAGCTGCAGTGCCTCGCGGTTCATCCATGCCACCATCAGCACGCGCTGCGTCTTTTCATCCTGGGCGATGGCGGTCACCAGACCGTTGGCGTCCCACTTTACTTCATCCAGCCACGGGCTGTTGTTCATGGTTTTCCTATGCACTCGGGACTCGGGACTCGGGACTCGGGACTCGGGACTCGGGACTCGGGACTCGGGACTCGGGACTCGGGACTCGGGACTCGGGACTCGGGACTCGGGACTCGGGACTCGGGACTCGGGACTCGGGACTCGGGTTTCA
>NZ_JBOFOO010000231.1:0-5180 GCF_051659485.1 Craterilacuibacter sp.
CACACCATTATCGTCGCAGCAACCGCTTCCGAAGCGGCTGCGCTGCAGTACATCGCACCGTACTCCGGTTGTGCCATGGGTGAATACTTCCGCGACCGCGGTGAAGATGCACTGATCGTTTATGATGACTTGTCCAAGCAAGCCGTTGCATATCGTCAGATCTCGCTGCTGCTGCGCCGTCCGCCGGGCCGTGAAGCCTATCCTGGCGACGTGTTCTACCTCCACTCCCGTCTGCTGGAGCGCGCATCGCGCATCAACGAAGACGAAGTGACCAAGCTGACCGCGGGTGCCGTAACCGGCAAGACCGGTTCGCTGACCGCACTGCCTATCATCGAAACCCAGGCCGGCGACGTTTCCGCCTTCGTTCCGACCAACGTGATTTCGATCACCGACGGTCAGATCTTCCTGGAAAGCGACTTGTTCAACTCCGGTATTCGTCCTGCCATTAACGCCGGTATTTCCGTATCGCGCGTCGGTGGTGCAGCACAGACCAAGGTGATCAAGAAGCTCGGTGGCGGTGTGCGTCTGGCGCTGGCTCAGTATCGTGAACTGGCTGCGTTTGCGCAGTTTGCTTCCGATCTTGACGAGGTGACACGCAAGCAGCTGTCGCATGGCGAGATCGTGACCGAACTGATGAAGCAAAAGCAGTTCTCCACGCTGTCGACTGCCGAAATGGCGCTGACACTGTGGGCGGTGAACAAGGGCTACTACGAAGACGTGCCAGTGAAGAAGGCATTGCCGTTCGAAGCGAGCTTCCTCGCTTATGTACGCGCCAACCATGCCGATCTGCTGAAAGCCGTCGACGACAAGGGCGACTTGTCTGCCGATAACGAGCAAATTCTGGCCAAGGCGATGGAATCGTTCAAGGCCGGCTACAGCTTTAACTGAGCCTTTCGCTAACGCTGTTCAAAGAAAGGTCTAGTTATGGCAGTCGGCAAAGAGATTCTCACCAAGATCCGCAGCGTGAAAAACACGCAGAAGATCACCCGCGCAATGCAGATGGTGTCGACCTCCAAGATGCGCAAATCGCAGGAACGCATGCGTGCTGCGCGTCCCTACGCCGAAAAGGTGCGTGCAGTCATGGCGCACCTTGCCCAGGCCAATGCTGACCTGGAGCACCCGCTGCTTGCCCGTCGCGACGAAATCAAGCGTGCCGGTATTGTCCTGATCACCTCGGACAAGGGTCTGTGTGGCGGCTTGAACGTCAACACACTGAAGGCCTTTTACGCCAAGGTGAAGGAGCTGACCGAGGCAGGCATCGAAGTCGATGTTTGCGCCCTGGGTCAGAAAGGCCTTGCGGCCAGCCAGCGTACGCATATGAAGGTCGTGTCGAGCGCGGTCCAGCTGGGCGATGCGCCCAAGATGGAAAAACTGATTGGCCCGCTTACGGTGCTGTTCAAGAAGTACGCCGAAGGCGAGCTGGATGCGATTTACATCGTGTACCCGGGCTTCGTCAATACGATGAAGCAGGAACCGGTGGTGGAACAGTTGCTGCCGCTGACGCCGCACTTGATGGTGGTCGAGCATTCGCACTCGTGGGATTATTTGTACGAGCCGAATGCGCACGACGTCATGGAGTTTCTGGTGCGTCGCTACATTGAGTCGGTGGTTTATCAGGCTGCAGCCGAGTCTTCTGCTTCCGAGCAGGCGGCCCGTATGGTAGCCATGAAATCGGCCACTGATAACGCAGGTAACGCCATCAAGCAGCTGCAACTTGTGTACAACAAGTCGCGCCAGACGGCGATTACCACGGAACTGTCCGAAATCGTCGCCGGCGCCGCCGCCGTTTAAGCGTGCAGTGCCTGTACAAGTTTATTGAGTTTAGGAACCGATAATGAGCCAAGGCAAAATCGTACAAATCATTGGTGCGGTGATCGACGTGGAGTTTCCACGCGACGCCATGCCAAGGATTTATGATGCCCTGATGCTGGTGGATGCCGAGCTGACGCTCGAAGTCCAGCAGCAGCTGGGTGACGGCGTGGTCCGTACCATCGCCATGGGTAGCTCGGACGGTCTGAAGCGCGGCATGGCTGTAGCCAACTCCGGCGCACCGATTTCGGTGCCGGTAGGCAAAGCGACGCTGGGTCGCATCATGGACGTACTGGGTAACCCGGTGGACGAAGCCGGTGCAGTTGCCACCGACGTGCGTCGCGCCATTCACCAGAGCGCACCGAAGTTCGACGAACTGTCGCCTGCGACCGAACTGCTGGAAACCGGCATCAAGGTGATCGACCTGCTGTGCCCGTTTGCCAAGGGCGGTAAGGTGGGTCTGTTCGGTGGCGCCGGTGTGGGCAAGACCGTGAACATGATGGAGCTCATCAACAACATCGCCAAGGCGCACTCGGGTCTGTCCGTGTTCGCAGGCGTGGGTGAGCGTACCCGTGAAGGTAACGACTTCTACCATGAAATGAAGGACTCCAACGTCCTTGATAAAGTGGCGATGGTCTACGGCCAGATGAACGAACCACCGGGCAACCGTCTGCGCGTCGCGCTGACCGGTCTGACCATGGCCGAACATTTCCGTGACGAGAAGGACGCAAGCGGCAAGGGTCGTGACGTACTGTTCTTCGTGGACAACATCTACCGCTACACTCTGGCCGGTACCGAAGTTTCGGCACTGCTGGGTCGTATGCCTTCCGCTGTGGGCTACCAGCCTACCCTGGCTGAAGAGATGGGCCGTCTGCAGGAGCGCATTACCTCGACCCGTTCCGGTTCGATTACGTCGATTCAGGCCGTTTACGTGCCTGCGGATGACTTGACCGACCCGTCGCCGGCAACGACCTTTGCCCACCTGGATGCAACCGTGGTGCTGTCCCGTGACATCGCGTCGCTGGGTATTTACCCTGCTGTTGACCCGCTGGACTCGACTTCGCGTCAGCTGGATCCGACGGTGGTAGGTGAAGAGCACTATGCCGTGGCTCGTGGCGTACAGACCACGCTGCAGAAGTACAAGGAACTGCGTGACATCATCGCGATTCTGGGTATGGACGAATTGTCGGAAGAAGACAAGCTGGTCGTATACCGTGCGCGTAAGATTCAGCGTTTCCTGTCGCAGCCTTTCCACGTGGCCGAAGTATTTACCGGCTCGCCGGGCAAGTATGTGCCACTGAAGGAAACGATCAACGGTTTCAAGGCCATTCTGTCGGGCGAATACGACCACCTGCCGGAACAAGCGTTCTATATGGTAGGCGGGATCGAAGAAGCCGCAGACAAAGCCAAGACCCTTTAACTAAGGAGGCGGCTCATGGCCACGATGCAGGTAGAAGTGGTAAGCACCGAACAGCTGATCTACTCGGGTGAAGCCGAGTTTCTGGTCGCTCCGGCGGCCGAAGGCGAGATCGGTGTCTATCCGCGTCACGTACCGCTCCTGACTCGTATCAAGCCGGGTGTGTTGCGTCTGACGGTACCGGGCAGCAAGGATGAAGTCCTGGTCGCTGTGTCGGGTGGCATGATGGAAGTGCAACCGACGCTGGTGACCGTGCTGGCCGACACCGCAATTCGCGGTGAAGATCTGGACGAAGCGCGTGCGAACGAGGCGAAACGGGTAGCCGAAGAGACTATCCGCAAGTCCGGCGACGACATGGATACTGCCAAGGCGCAAGCCGCACTGGCGGTGGCCATCGCCCAGCTGAAAACGCTGGACTACCTGAGGAAGCGCGTCCGCTGAGGATGTGCCGATTTTGGTGTATATTCGGAGGCTGCCACGCAAGTGGCAGCCTTTTTTCTTATCTGCCGAATACAGAATTCATATGAATCTTTTGAGCGTCGCCATTCTCGCTGCCGGCAAGGGCAAGCGCATGTACTCCCGTCTTCCCAAGGTGCTGCATAAAATCGGGGGCGAAGCCATGCTTGCCCGCGTGCTTCGTACCGCCCGTAGCCTGAATCCAGCCAAATTGGTGGTGGTTTACGGCCACGGTGGCGAACTGGTGCGCGAAGCAATTCCCGATGCCGATCTGGGCTGGGCCTTGCAGGCCGAGCAACTGGGCACCGGCCATGCGCTGAAAATGGCGCTGTCCGAGCTGCCAAGCGAAGGCCACACCCTAGTGTTATATGGCGATGTCCCGTTGACCCGTGCCGACACGCTGGCCGAACTGGTGGCGCTGGCCGGTGACGAAGTCGCACTGCTGACCGATACGCTGGCCAACCCGTCAGGTTACGGCCGTATCGTGCGCGGCAGCGATGGCTCTATCCGCGCCATTGTTGAAGACAAAGACTGTAGCGACGAAGAAAAACGCATTACCGAAATCAACACCGGCATGCTGGTGCTACCGAATCAGCATCTGACGCGCTGGCTTACCGAGCTGAAAAACGGCAATGCGCAGGGTGAGTATTATCTGACTGATGTAATTGCACTGGCGGTGCGCGATGGTGTGCGTGTCCATGGCATGCAAGTCCCTGCCTCGTGGCAGGCAGCCGGCGTCAATAACAAGGTGCAGCTGGCCGAGCTGGAACGCATCCTGCAGCTGAATCAGGCACAGGAATTGCTAGTCAATGGTGTCGGGCTGGCTGATCCGGCCCGTATCGATATCCGCGGCACGCTCAAGCATGGGCAGGACGTGCTGATCGATGTCGGTTGCGTGTTTGAGGGGGAGGTCGAGCTGGGCGAGGGGGTCGAGATCGGTGCTTACTGCGTGCTGAAAAATGTCAGGGTTGCCGCCGGCAGCAAAATTGCACCCTATTCGCATCTGGAAGACGCGGTGGTGGGTGAGGCCTGCCGTATCGGACCGTATGCGCGCTTGCGCCCCGGCGCGACGCTGGCGGCGCATGTACATGTCGGCAACTTTGTCGAGATCAAGAAGAGCGTGGTCGGTGAAGGTTCCAAGGTCAACCATTTGAGCTATATCGGTGATGCCGACATCGGCAGCAAGGTCAATGTCGGTGCCGGCACCATCACCTGCAACTACGATGGCGTGAACAAGTTCCGCACTACCATAGAAGATGGCGTCTTTGTCGGCTCCGGCTCCATGCTGGTCGCGCCGGTGACGCTGGAAGCGGGTGCCACCATCGGCGCGGGCTCGGTGATCAGCAAGACCGCACCGGCAGGCCAGTTGACGGTGGCGCGTGCGCGTCAGGTATCGCTTAACTGGAAGCGTCCGCTAAAAAAGTAAATCAGCCTTGTGGTGTGGCTTGGCTGCCGTTGGCAGCGCCACCCACCGGTGCACCATCAACCATCAAAGATA
>NZ_JBOFOO010000232.1:0-7503 GCF_051659485.1 Craterilacuibacter sp.
GCCGCCATGGCTGCGGGAATGCTCGCTGCTGCCTTATGCCCGGGTCTGGTTCTGGCGGCAGAAGCGAATACGCGACTGGATACGGTGCAGGTGGTCGGCGAGCAGGCCACACGTGGCACGCTGGCAACTGGTGCATCGACCATAGGCAAGACCTGGCAGCAACTGCGCGATATTCCGCAGTCGGTTACCGTGATCAACCAGCAATTGATCGCGGATCAGGGGGCGGACTCGCTGAAAGATGCATTGAAGAATGTCTCCGGCTTGACCTTTGCTGCCGGTGAAGGCGGGCGCACCGGTGACCAAGTGGTGATGCGCGGTTTTGTCACTACCACGGATATGTTTGTCGATGGCGCGCGCGATATCGGCCAGTACACCCGTGATCTCTTTAACACCGAGAAGGTTGAAGTGCTCAAGGGGCCTAGCTCGATGCTGTTCGGGCGTGGCTCGACCGGTGGCGTGATCAATCTGGCGAGTAAACAGCCGTATGCCGGCAACAAGCAGGAAGCCGAGCTGACCCTAGGCACCGACAACAAGCGCCGCGCCACGGTCGATGTCAATTACGCCGAAACCGACAATATTGCGCTGCGCCTGAACGTGATGGCGGAGAAAAAGAACAACGGCCGTACCGCCAATGATGACGAGCGCTACGGCTTCGCCCCGTCGATCGCCATCGGTCTGGATGGCCCGACTTCACTCACGCTGTCGTATATGCATCTGACCGAGCACAATAATACCGACTTCGGTGTGCCGTTCGACCCGAATACGCTCGAGCCGCTGGACGTGCCTTACGATCGCTACTATGGCCTCAAAGGGCTGGATTACGAAGATACCAAGACTGACCTTGCTACCGCCGTGCTAGAGCATCGCATTACCGATAAAAGCAAGGTTAAGAGTCAGCTGCGTTACGCGCGCTACGAGCGCGATGCAGCGCCAATCGCGGCGCGTCTGGTTGGTGTTAGTGCCGGAAAACCGGTGACGGATGCCACGGTGATGGCACGCTCGCTCAAACAGCGTAATGGTGTCGATGAAACGTGGTCAAACCAGACCGATTTCACCACCGATATCGAGCTGGGCGGCATGCGCCATCAGTTGCTGGCAGGCCTTGAGCTGACGCGCGAGCGCTCGTATACCGATCGCCACGACAATCTGACGGGCACCTCGCAGCCATCAACCAGTGTCGGTGCCCCCAACCCTTCCGACACGCCTAACCTGCGCTGGGTCAAGACCAGCCATCGCGACTTTGTCGCGGATGGTGCCGCATTGTATGGGCAGGACTTCATCACGCTGAGCCCGACATGGAAAGCGCTGTTGGGCGCACGCTTCGACCACCTGAGCGGTGACTACCGCAGCTCATATGATGCTAGCCGTACCGACAATGTGTGGAGCTGGCGCAGCGGGCTGATCTGGCAACCGGATGCGGCCCAGTCCTACTACGCCAGCTACGGTACCTCGTTCAACCCGTCGGGCGAGGCATATGCACTGGACAAGGCAACGGAAAAGGTTGGGCCGGAGAAGAACCGCAACATGGAGCTGGGTGCCAAGCTCGACTTGCTGGATGGCGATGTACAACTGCGTGGTGCCTTGTTCCGTATCGAGAAAACCAACGAGCGTAATACCGATCCCTTGATCCCCGATGTGGTGACGCTCTCCGGCAAGCGCCATACCGATGGTGTTGAAGTAGAAGTGGCAGGCCGTTTGACCGAACGCTGGGAAGTATTTGCCGGAACCACCTATCTCGATGCCACCATCGACAAGGCCGGGACCGAGTCAGGTACCGAAGGCAAGCGCCCGCGCAACACCCCGAACCTGAGCGCGAACATCTGGACCAGCTATCGCTTTACACCCGAGGTGACCGCTGGTGCCGGTGCCAACTGGGTCGGCAAGCGTTATGCAAGCGAAGCCAACACCAATGTATTGCCTGAATATGCACTGGTTAGCGCCATGCTGGCGTATGAAACCCGTCACTACAAAGTACAGCTGAATGTGAACAACCTGTTCAACGAGAAATATTATCAGGGCCTGTATGCCGGCCACGCCACCTATGGCGACCAGCGCAATGCCGAGCTGACGCTGGGCATGAAATTCTAAGCCTTAACCCCTTGCCGCCGGGTGCGCTCCCCCTAGTGCCCCGGCGGATTTTTATTCCGGAATCCCTCATGTTGTTGCATATCCCCGAAGTATTGACTCCCGAAGAACTCGCGCATGGCCGCGCACTACTGGCGCGTGCATCGTGGGCCGATGGCCGCATCACGGCCGGCACCCAGTCGGCACAGGCCAAACGCAATCTGCAATTGCCGCAGGACGCAGCCGAAGCGCCAGAATTGCAGGCCATGGTCGAGGCGGCGCTCAAGCGTAATGCCATGTTCTTTTCTGCGGCTTTGCCGAAAACCGTATTTCCACCCTTGTTCAACTGTTACCAGGGCGGCATGGATTTTGGCAATCATGTGGATAATGCGGTACGCAGCGATCCGTTATCCGGGCTGTGGGTGCGTACCGACGTGTCGTGCACGCTGTTTCTTACCGGGCCGGACGAATACGAGGGGGGCGAGCTGGTGATCGAGGATTGCTATGGCAGCCATCAGGTGAAACTGCCGGCCGGCGATATGATTCTCTACCCGTCAACCAGCCTGCATCGGGTCGAACCGGTGGCGGATGGTGCGCGTATTGCTTCGTTTTTCTGGACGCAGAGCATGGTGCGCGACGATGCCAAGCGCACTTTATTGTTCGATATGGACCGCGCCATCAGCAGCCTGCGTGCGCGCTTGGGGGACGGCGAGGAGACGGTAATGCTGACCGCCAACTACCACAACCTGCTCAGAATGTGGACCGAGGTCTGAAGCATAAAAAAGGCAGCCATCCGGCTGCCTCGTGTGGGTTAGCCACTCAGACTAGCGGCTTTTCCATCATCAGATAAGCCTGACCGCACAGTCCAGATAGTTCAAACCCTTCCGACAGGTAGAGTGCCTGGCCGGTAGCATTGTCCGGCCTGACCTCCAGTACGACCTTACACAGCCGGCGTTGCCGGGCTTCCGCTTCGACGACCTGCAATAGCTGGCGCCCCAAGCCCTGGCCGCGCGCCTTGGGCAAGACCGACAGGTCATGCAGATTACAGTTGGGTGCGGCGTAAAAGCTGGAGAAGCCGGTAATGCACAAGGCGTGGCCGACCGGCTCGCCATCCTGCTCTGCGACAAAAGCAAACAGGCCGGGATGAGCGGCGACGGCATCGGCCAGATGTGCCAGCGCATAGGCCGACAGCCCTTCCCCTCCTCCCATCGGGTCATGCGCATAGGCGTCGGTCAGCCGCACTAATAGTTCGCGCTCTGCTGCTTGCCCCAGATCCATCGGGCGGATGGTGGATCTCATTGCAGCAAGCTCTTTTCGTTGGCCAGCAGTTCGTCCAGTGTTTCGCGGCGACGGATCAGGCGGGTTTCCTTGCCCGACACCAGAACTTCGGCGGCGCGGGTGCGGGTGTTGTAATTGCTGGACATGGTGGAGCCGTAGGCACCGGACGACATCACCGCCAGGAGATCGCCCTCTTTCACCGCCAGTTCACGATTCTTGCCGAGAAAATCGCTGGATTCGCAGATCGGGCCGACCACATCGCAGTGTAGCGGTGTCAGGCCGGGATGCTGGGTCACCGGCAAAATGGCGTGATAGGCCGAATACAGCGAAGGGCGCAGCAAATCGTTCATGGCTGCATCGACAACGGCAAAATTCTTGCTCTCGCCCAGCTTCAGGTATTCGATATGCGTCAGCAGGATGCCGGCGTTGCCCACTAGCGAGCGCCCCGGCTCCATCACCAGTTTGAGTGGCCGGCCAGCCAGTCGCTGTTCGATCTGGGCTGCGTAGGCGGCGAGATCGGGTGGCGTCTCATCGCTATAGCGTATGCCTAAGCCCCCGCCGATATCGACGTGATCCAGCACAATGCCGGCTTCGCTAAGGCGGTCTATCAGCCCCAGCAGGCGGTCCAGAGCTTCAACCAGAGGGCTGGCATCGGTCAGTTGCGAACCGATATGGCAATCGATGCCGGTGACTTTCAGGTTAGGCAGTGCCGCTGCTTCGCGATAAACATCGAAGGCCGCATCAAAGGCGATGCCGAACTTATTGTCTTTTAGGCCGGTGGAGATGTAGGGGTGAGTCTTGGCATCCACATTGGGGTTTACGCGCAGGCTGACCGGCGCTTGCAGCCCCATTTTTCCGGCGACCTCATTCAGGCGTAGCAGCTCGTTGATGGATTCGATGTTGAAGCAGTGAATCCCGGCTTCCAGTGCCATCTGCATTTCGGCGGCGGTTTTGCCCACACCCGAAAATACGATTTTGTCGGCACGTGCGCCGGCAGCCAGCACCCGCGCCAGCTCGCCACCGGACACAATGTCGAAACCTGCGCCCAGACGGGCAAACAATTGCAGGATGGACAAATTGGAGTTGGCCTTGATTGCATAGCAGATCAAGGGGTCGAGCTTGGCAAAAGCACTGCGGTAGGCCTCGAAGGCTTGCGTGAGTGCTGTTTCCGAGTAGACAAAGCAAGGCGTACCGAATTCACGGGCAATATCGGCCAGCGGCAGATCTTCAACCTGCAACTGTTGATGGGTGTAATGGAAGGCGTTCACGGAGTTTCCTGTGTTTTGACGGGTGCATCTTTGGGCATATACAGCGGGCCCTTGTAGCCGCAGGCGCTGATAAGGACAGATAAAGCCAGCAAGGTGATCACGGTTCGCATATCGAAGTGCCCGATGTGGCAAAATCGTCATACTAGCAAAGGGCGGCGCTGTCGCCCAATAGCCCGATGTGCGATGGGCCAACCTGTGGATAAAAAGACATGAATGAAAGTGAATTTCTCAAGCTGACCGATAGCCTGTTTACCCGTATCGATCAGGCGCTGGAAGATGCCGGCCTGGATGTGGATTGCGTACTGAACGGCAATGTGCTGGAAATAGAATTCGATGATGGCGGCAAGATTGTGGTTAACCGCCATAGTGCTAATCAGGAAGTCTGGATTGCGGCCAAAAGCGGGGGCTACCACTTTGCCCTGCAAGCGGATGGGCGCTGGATTGCCGCGCGTGATGGCGCCGAATTCTTTGCCACCCTGTCGCAGGCGGTGCGTCTGGCCAGCGGTGAAGACTTCGAGCTGTCGGCCTGATGGATGCGGCTTGGCTGGGTCTGGGCGGCTTGGCCTTGTCGGCATTTTTATCGGCCACAATACTGCCCGGCAATTCCGAAATCGCGCTGGGTGCTTTCCTTTACCAGTGGCCAGACTGGTGGATGATGGCCCTGCTGCTGGCGACGGTGGCTAATTCGCTGGGTAGCGCGACCAGTCTGTATTTCGGCCGTCTGGCACCGAAAAAAGAAATATCGGGCCGTGCGCTTGTCTGGCTGCAGCGCTTTGGTCCGTCGGCACTTTTGCTATCCTGGATACCCTTGCTTGGCGATGCCTTGCCTTTGGTCGCCGGCTGGTTGCGCTTGCCGGTATTGCCCTGTATGGCGTGGATCGTGCTTGGAAAAGGTTTGCGTTACGGCGTGATCGTACTGGGGATCAAGTCTTTGCTTTGACCGGCAATAAAACTGCACTTTTAACCCGATCAGTGTCCTAGGACGAAGTATCGAGCTTGGCAAGCGTGAAAAGGCCTTATTATATCCCGTTGGAATTGGCGTGCGGCTTGTTAGGCAGTTTACAATCGATCATCCGAGAATCCGTAAGCCTATGAGCCAACATATCCCCCGTAAACGCTTCGGTCAGAATTTCCTGCAGGACGCGCAGGTGATCGCAAGCATCGTTAATGCCGTAGGCGCTCAGCCTGACGACATCGTTGTCGAGATTGGCCCTGGTCTGGGTGCGCTGACGCGCCCCTTGCTGGATAAGGTCAAGCACCTGCACGTGGTGGAAATCGATCGCGATATTATCAGCAAGCTGAAAACCACGTTTCCTGCCGAGCGTCTGACCATACATGAGGGCGACGCGCTGGCGTTTGATTTTGCCTCCTTGGGCGAACGCATCAAGCTGGTTGGCAACCTGCCCTACAATATTTCCACCCCGCTGCTATTTCATCTGGCCGGTTTCCCCGAGCGTGTAGTCGACATGCAGTTCATGCTGCAAAAAGAAGTGGTCGAACGCATGGTGGCCGAGCCGTCGACTGCCGATTATGGCCGCCTGACCGTGATGCTGCAGTACCGTTTCGAGATGGAGCTGGTGCTGATGGTGCCGCCAGGCGCATTCTGGCCGCCACCCAAGGTGGACTCTGCCGTAGTGCGCATGATTCCGCAGCCAGGCCGCTGCGGTGTGGCAAAAGATGAAGTCTTGTTTGCCGATATCGTGTCCAAGGCATTTGCGCAGCGGCGCAAGACCTTGCGTAATAATCTCAAGGGCGTGCTGGATCTGGCCGGATTTGAGGCGCTGGGTATCGATCCGGGCCTGCGCGCTGAAAATCTGGCCGTTGAGCAATACGTCGCTATCGCCAACTATCTGGCGGCCTGAAAAGTATGAAGACTGGCCGCCTCTAGCGGCTAAAAATGACAAGATCGCAAAAAAGCGGCATATTGTATGCAAATAGCAGATTTAGATTGCTGACGGTATCCAAAATTGGCTATGGCCAACTGGATAGCCAATGACCAACCAAGGGGCTACCTGTGCAGGATCAGGTGCGTTCCATCCGCTATGGGCTTGGCTTGGGCAGGGTTGTGTCAGCACCGGGAAACACAGCAACGATGAAGGCACGCGCCATGATCAAGCTTATCAATGTCCATAAGTGGTTCAAGGATTTGCACGTCCTCAATGGCGTCAATCTGACCGTAAACCAGGGTGAGGTCGTGGTGGTCTGCGGCCCCTCCGGCTCGGGAAAATCCACCTTGATCCGCACGCTCAATCAGCTCGAAACCATCAACGATGGTGAAATCTGGGTTGACGGAAAATCCGTCACCGATCCCAAGACCGATCTTAATCTGCTACGGGCAGAGGTCGGCTTTGTCTTTCAGCACTTCAATCTTTATCCTCATCTGTCGGTGCTCGACAATATTACGCTGTCGCCAATGCGCGTTAAAAAAATGGATAGGGCCGCCGCCAATCAGCTGGCATTCGAGTTGCTTGAGCGGGTAGGCCTTGCCCACAAGAAAGACGCTTTCCCTGCGCAGCTGTCCGGTGGCCAGCAGCAGCGGGTCGCGATTGCACGCGGCTTGGCGATGAAGCCCAAGGTGATGTTGTTCGATGAGCCGACTTCGGCTCTGGACCCGGAAATGATAGGCGAGGTACTGCAGGTAATGAAAGACCTGGCAAAGTCCGGCATGACCATGATGTGCGTCACGCACGAGATGGGCTTTGCCCGTGAGGTTGCCGACTATGTGGTGTTTGTCGATCACGGCCAGATTGTAGAGCAAGCACCCCCCGAGGAATTCTTCAGTCATCCGCAGCATGAGCGTGCCAAACAATTCCTTGGCCAACTGCGCGGCCATTAAATAATAAAAACCCAATGGCAGGGCGGGGCCGGATATGCCGGCCACACCTGCCTGCTT
>NZ_JBOFOO010000233.1:0-3115 GCF_051659485.1 Craterilacuibacter sp.
CATCATGGCCGACATCGCTCAGGCGCTGGACAAGGCGTAACGGGAAACTACGGGATCGGGGAGCGGGGAGTAGATACCGTCTTGCCATCATGCGGTCAAGTAGTCTGATTGATAGGCTTGGCGGGTTTTAAGCACGCCAAAGCACAGATGCACCAGCTTACGCATCGAGGCACCCAAGGCTGACATCTTGCTCTTGCCTCGTTGCAGTAGGCGCTCGTATAGAGCTTTGACGTGCGGGTTATATTTGGTTGCAACAATCGCAGCCATGTAGAGCACGGCTCGAACACGGGCGGGACCGGCTTTGGATAGCTTGGCGCGGCCGAGCAGCGAGGTGCCGGATTGGCGCTCAACGGGCACTAGTCCGAGATAGGCAGCCAACTGTTCGGCGCTGGCAAACGACTTGCAGTGCATGACAGCCAGCAATAGTCGTCCGGTTTGAGGGCCAATGGCAGGGATGGTCTGCAGTAACTGCAAATCCTGCTTGAGTCCCGGATGGTGGTCGATATGGTCGTCAATCTGGCGTTGCAGCGTTTGCAGTTGTTGTTCGAGAAAGGCGATCGAGGTCTGGATCGAGGCATGCACCAGCTCGGGGGTATCCGCAATTTCGGCTTTTTCCAGCCGGTTGCGCTCGCGCTGCAGGTCTTGTGCAATGGCGTCACGCCGCGATAGCAACGCTTGTAACTGCCGGGCCTCAGCAGGAGGTGGCGACCACGCAGCAGGTTGCAACATCGCCGCGTACCGTGCCAGTACCAAGCTGTCGATGCCATCTGTCTTGGTGCGGATGGCCAAGCCACGGCCAAAGTCGCGCACTTGCGCCGGGTTGGCGATAGAGACGGTCACACCCGCATCGTGCAGGCCGAAGGCGGCCAGTTCGTGATAGACACCAGTGCCCTCCATGACGGCATGTACGTCGCCCGGGTAAGCACCTTGCTTGGACAGCCAGGTCAGCAGGTCGGCGATGCCGGTAGCGCTGTTGGCAACAGATTTGCTCTTGCGTTTGCTGTACTGGGGATCCAGCAGCAGACTGCAGTCGAGCTTGGCTTTGGACACATCAATACCGAGGTAAAACATATGCAGTCCTCTGTAAATAGAAGCAACCAACTCACCCACTTGCCTTGTTCATGCAGGGTCAAAGCCCTTGGCTACCGTTCAGTGTCTGGCTGGTGAGAGGGTGAAGCGAAGGGCTTAATCTACAGACCAAGGTTTTAGCCTTAAGGGTGGGTTCAAGCTCACTTCGCTTCGTGTGGTGATAGCTAATCACCACGAGACAACAGATACAAGGGTGGGTTAGCCGGCGCCAGCCGGCGTAACCCACCAATCAGCGCAGCAAGCTCGCGATGGCGCAAGGGATGGGTTACGGCATTCGCCTGCACCCATCCACAGTTCAGGCATGCCGCAAGGCACAACCGAAACGAGGAGCACACCATGCGCACCCCGCTGCTACTGGCCAGCACCAGCCTGCTCGCCGCCTGCACCACCATGGCCGACAAACTGCAAGGCAGCCTGACCCCGCCCGCCGGCGAGGGTTACGCCATATTTTCGCTGGTCGGCAAAAGCAGCGAGCCGGACCGCTCCAGCGCCAGCCTCAGCTGGCAGGCGCTGGATAGCCCCTTGCAAGGTCGCGTCTACGCCAATATGGGCACCAATACCATCTTTGGTGACAAGGGCCATATGGCCGAAGGCAAGCTGGAACTACTGACCCTGCCGCCCGGGCGCTACCAGCTAACCACCGCCTACGGCTACTGGCCATCCAGCCTTGGCCGCTTTGGCGACGGCGGCATCCAGATCCGCAGCTTTGCGCTCAAGCTGCCGTTCAGTATCGAAGCCGGCAAGGCCGTGTATCTGGGCGAAGTGCGGGTCGAAATGGATTTCCTGCCCACGGTCGAGATCGGCGACGCACACCAACGCGACTTTGCCTACATGAAAAACGTGTGGAAGGTCAACACCCTGAATACCGTCGTACTCGCGCCATTCAAGCCCGAGACGATCAAACCCGAATAGACGAAAGAAACACATGCTGAGTTTTGAAGACCCGATCGCCCCCGCCACCGCTACGCCAGCCACCGCCAAGCGTGTCAGTGCCAGCGACAAGCGCGTGATCAACGGCACCACCGACGTCAACCAACTGGTGCCGTTCGCCCATAAATGGGCGTGGGAAAAATATCTGGCGCAGTGCGCCAACCACTGGATGCCGCAGGAAGTGAACATGCAGCGCGACATCGAACAGTGGAAAACCGGCCAGCTCACCGAAGACGAAATGCGTCTGGTCAAGCGCAACCTCGGCTTCTTCGTCACCGCCGACAGCCTGGCCGCCAACAATATCGTGCTGGGCACCTACCGCCAGATCACCTCGCCCGAATGCCGCCAGTTCCTGTTGCGTCAGGCCTTCGACGAAGCCATCCACACCCACGCCTACCAGTACATCGTCGAAAGCCTGGGCCTTGACGAAGGCGAAGTGTTCAACGCCTACAACGAAGTCAAGTCCATCCGCGACAAGGACGAGTTCCTGATCCCGTTCATCGACGTGCTGACCGACCCCGCCTTCAAGACCGGCACGCTGGAAAACGACCAGAAGCTGCTCAAGAGCCTGATCGTGTTCGCCTGCATCATGGAAGGCCTGTTCTTCTACGTCGGCTTCGTGCAGATTCTGGCGCTGGGCCGCCAGAACAAGATGACCGGCGCCGCCGAGCAATACCAGTACATCCTGCGCGACGAATCGATGCACTGCAATTTCGGCATCGACATGATCAACACCATCAAGCTGGAAAACCCGGCGCTGTGGACCGATGCCTTCAAGGACGAAATCACCGCCCTGTTCCGCCAAGGCGTCGAGCTGGAATATGCCTACGCCGAAGACACCATGCCGCGCGGCGTGCTCGGCCTGAATGCGTCCATGTTCAAGGAATACCTGCGCTTTATCGCCAACCGCCGCATGCAGCAAATCGGCCTCGACCCGATGTTCCCGGGCGTCACCAACCCCTTCCCGTGGATGAGCGAAATGATAGACCTGAAGAAGGAAAAGAATTTCTTCGAGACGCGGGTAACCGAGTATCAGACTGGCGGGGCGTTGAGCTGGGATTGAGTACAAGGCAGGCGTCTACATCATGAAGACGCC
>NZ_JBOFOO010000234.1:0-3249 GCF_051659485.1 Craterilacuibacter sp.
CCAAACTGTCGCTCTACCTGCCGCCACCGGCGGCCTTCTGCATCTTCCGGGAGCAAGTATGGCAACGCTCAGGGCGCATGTGTGCCACGGTGGGCCCAGGCGGTAAAGTGCTGCTCGGCTTGGGAGAAGAACGCATACATCACGATACCCATCGCGCCGATGACCGCCAGGCCGGCGAAGACCAGAGCCATGTTCATGGTCGAACTGGCTGACATCATCAGATAGCCGATCCCAAGGTTGGAAGCGACAGTCTCGGCAATGACGGAGCCTACGAAAGCCAGCGTGATCGATACTTTAAGCGAGGCGAAGAAGTAAGGTAACGCTCTTGGAATCGCGACTTTTTTAAGGATATCGAAGCGGCTGGCACCCAAAGACCGCAGTACGTCCTCCAACTCGGGTTCCAGTGTCGACAGGCCGGTCGCAACGTTGACGACGATAGGGAAAAACGAGATCAGGAAGGCGGTGATGATGGCCGGCATGGTGCCAATGCCGAACCATACGACCAGAACCGGGACGAAGGCGACCTTGGGGATGCTGTTAAAACCGACCATCAAAGGGTAGCAGGCACGGTAAAACAGCGGAGAAATGCCGACTGCGACACCCAGTAGCACGCCGATGATAACGGCGAGCGCAAAGCCGCTGAGTGTTGTCAGTAAGGTTTGGAATGCGTGCATCATGATCGGATCATAGGCTTCGATGCCGGCATGCCAGACCGCCATGGGAGATGGCAGCAGGAAGTCTGGAATCGCCAGTACGGTGCAAGCCAGGGACCATAAACCGAGCAGAACCATCAGCAAGAGTATGGGCGCAGCGCGCAGGATCAGGGACGGGGGCATGGGATTTCCTCAGGATTGACGGGCATGGCCGATTTGGCGACGCAGCGCATGGACATGTTCGGCAAACGCTTCGCTGTAGCAAAGTTCGAGGGAGCGGGGTCGCGGGAGATCGATCAGGCGGTCGTCGATGATGCGTCCCGGTTTCGGACTCATCACGATGACGCGGTCTGCGAGAAAGACCGCCTCCCTCAGGTCGTGGGTAACCAGAATGGCGGTGAACGGCTCGCTTTGCCATAAATCACGCATCAAGCACCACAGTTCCTCACGGGTGAATGCGTCGAGCGCCCCGAATGGCTCGTCGAGCATCAGCAGCCGGGGTTTGTGGATCAGCGCCCGACAGATCGAGGCGCGCTGCTGCATGCCGCCGGAAAGCTCCCACGGAAATTTGTCTTCGCAACCGGCCAATCCGACTTTCGCCAGCAGCCCGCGCGCCATTGCCTCGTGCTCGCTTCTGCATCGCTTTTGCTGAGAACGGAAGGGTTCGACGATCTCGAGGGGCAGCATCACGTTTTGCAAGGTGGTGCGCCATGGCAGCAGGTTGGCCTGCTGGAAAGCCATGCCGACAATACCTAGCGGCCCCTTGACCTCGCGTTTGCCAACGTAGACATAGCCCTCGCTCGCGGGCTTCAGACCGCTGACCAGTTTCATGAGCGTGGACTTGCCGCAGCCGGACGGGCCGACCACAGCGACAAACGCATTTTCGGCCACTTTGAAGCTGACATTCTCGATGGCGGCTTGGCCGTCAGCCTGATAGGACAGGCTGACATTTTCGAATTCAACAAATGCCATATCACACCTCACTTGATCATGCGCACGCTTTTGGGCGGCAGGAATGCACTGGTATAGAGCACGTCGGCGGCCGGAGTCGTACTCAGTCCATACGCCGTCGATGTTTCCGCGATCGCGCGCCGCATGCGCTCGGGGTTGACTGCGCCGAGTCCGGAGCTGCGGGTTTCGGGTGTAACGACACATGCGGCCAGCGCGAGTTTTAGCCGGCGCAACTCCAGCGCCTCATTGACAAGCGGATCCTGCCGTTTTACATGGGCGACCGCGGCCTCGGGGTTGGCCAGCGTTTCCTTTAGTGCACGGTTGAACGCGCGTACAAAGCCGGCGACGACTTTGGGCTTCTCACGGATCAATTCACTGCTGGCGATCAGGGTATTGCCGTACGCCTCGACCCCATGACTGGCGTACGGCATGACGCGGATCTCGTCCGGCTTGATGCCGCGGGATTCGAGATTCAGAACGCTGGTGAATGAGAAGCCGGTGATCGCGTCTACGTCGCCGCGAGCCAGCAAGGTTTCACGCAGGGCGGGCTCTACGGTTTGCCAGGTCACGGCATTCGGTGCGATCTGGTTGGATTTGGCAAATGCCGGCCAGCCCTTGCGGCCTGCATCGAAAATGGGCGCGGCCAGCGTTTTTCCTACCAGGTCTGCCGGGCGGTTGATGGCACTTTTCTTCAGGCTGATGACGGCAGTTGGCGTGGTGTTATATACCATGTAGACCCCTTGCACCCTTGAGCCGGGCGTTCTTGCCTCGTACTCGACCAGCGCATTGAAGTCGGCAAAGCCGATGTCGTAGGCACCACTGGCGACCCGGGTGACCGCGCCGGCAGAGCCGGTGCCGACGTCGATACTGACGTCCAGCCCTTCTTCGGCAAAATAACCTTTGTCCCGTGCTAACAGGAAAGGGGCAGCAGGGCCTTCAATACGCCAATCCAGCGTGAAACGCACTTTTTCGGAAGGTGCCGCAATCACGGCTGAGGCTGGAAATAGAAAAGTCGAGGCTAGAAGGGAGAGCAGCGAGCGGCGGTTGATTTGCATGGTTGTACTCCGGTGGTTTGAACACACCGAGTCAGATGCAATACATGTGCCTAGTGGCATGCGTTTTGTGTGTGGTAATTATGTCTGCACAAAATGATGACTGTTTATGGTGCGGCGCTTGTTGCCTATTGGTGCGTAATGCTGGTTTGGAGCCTTTTTTTATCCATGAGATGCGCCGACTTTGTGCCTTGCATGTGGAGCCTGATAATTGTTATCTAGTTGGTGATAGCGTTGCGGGGTTTATTTGATTTATCAGATATTCTCTATTGCTTAGTCGCTTTTACTTGGCTGTTAGGGTGGTTACGTCGATTTTGCGACGCAACAAACCAAAGGGGTTTCTATGGCCAAGTTCAACTTCAAGGCGCTAGCCTGTGCTGGCGTGCTGTGCTCGTTTTCGATTTCTGCTTTTGCGGCGGATTGGAGCGATACCTTTATCGGATACCGCTGGAGTAATCAGTACACAGAACCCGCTATCGATGCTGAAATTAGCAAAAATATCGTTTCACTTACGCATGCCAGCGGATACCGCTATGGCAGCAACTTTTTTAATGTTGACGTCCTGATGTCGGATTCGAAAGATCCTGCTGCCG
>NZ_JBOFOO010000235.1:0-2953 GCF_051659485.1 Craterilacuibacter sp.
GCTGGCCGCTATCTGGTCTTGATGCCTAATAATCCGCGTGGTGGCGGGGTATCGCGCCGTATCGAGGGTGAAGAGCGTCAGGAACTGAAGGACTTGATGGTCAAGCTGAATGTGACGCCGGGCATGAGCCTGATTGCGCGCACTGCCGGGATTGGCCGCAATTTCGAAGAGCTGCAGTGGGATCTGAGCTATCTGACCCAACTGTGGAATGCGATTGAAGCCGCTGCCGGTGCCCAGAAGGCTCCGTTCCTGATTTTGCAGGAAGGCAGTCTGGTGATTCGTGCCATTCGCGACTACTACCAGCCGGATATTGGCGAAATCCTGATCGATACCGAAGTCGTATACGAGCAGGCGCGTCAATTCATGAGCCACGTGATGCCGAATAATGTCGGCCGCGTCAAACTCTACACCGACCCGGTTCCGTTGTTCTCCCGCTACCAGATCGAACACCAGATCGAAACCGCCTATTCGCGCAGCGTACAGTTGCCGTCTGGTGGTGCGATTGTGATCGACCATACCGAAGCACTGGTTTCCGTCGACGTCAACTCCGCGCGTGCCACCAAGGGCGCAGATATCGAAGAAACCGCACTGCGTACCAATCTGGAAGCGGCAGAAGAAATCGCCCGTCAACTGCGCCTGCGTGACCTTGGCGGCTTGGTGGTGATCGATTTTATCGATATGGAAAACCCCAAGAGCCAGCGCGATGTGGAAAATACGCTGCGTGATGCGCTCAAACATGACCGTGCCCGCGTACAGATGGGCAAGCTGTCACGCTTTGGCCTGCTGGAATTGTCGCGTCAGCGCCTGCAGCCTAGCTTGGGTGAATCCAGTCATATCCCGTGCCCGCGTTGCCATGGTATCGGCTTTATTCGTGGTACCGAGTCGTCGGCCTTGCACATCCTGCGCATCATCCAGGAAGAGGCGATGAAGGAAAATACCGGTGCGGTGCATGCGCAGGTGCCGGTTGATGTGGCAACCTTCCTGCTCAATGAAAAGCGTACCGAGCTGTATTCGACCGAAGAGCGTCTGGGTGTCAGCGTCTTGCTGATTCCTAACGTGCATCTGGAAACGCCACATTACAAAATCGTCCGTTTGCGTCACGAAGATCTGAACGAGTTGGCTGATGCGCCTAGCTATCGCCGCGTAGAAATGCCGGAAGATGACGCAGAGGCCAACTTTGGTCAGAAAAAGCCGGAGATTAAGCGCCTGGAAGCTGCGGTTAAAGGGATTACCCCGCAGCAACCTGCACCATCCGCGCCGGAAGTGCCTGCTGCGCCGGTTGCCAAGCCCGCTGTGGTTGCCGAGCCGGGTCTGATTGGCCGTCTGGTGGGCTGGTTTAAAGGCCTGGCTGCGCCTGAAGCTGCACCGGCACCTGTGGCGCCAGTCAAGCCGGCTCAGCGTGAAGAGCGCAAGCCGCGTAATCAGAGCGAGCGCCGTCAAGGGAGTAATGGCCAGCGCCGGGACCGCAATGCGTCGCAGGATGAGCGCCGCAAGAGTAGTGACGAGCGTCGCACTCAGGAAACTGTCAGCGAAGCCCGTAGCGAAGTGCGCGAACCACGCGAGCCGCGTCCGCCGCGTGAACCACGCCAGCGTCGCGAGCGCGAACCACGCGCCGAGCGCGAACAGGTGCCGGCTCGTCAAGCTGAAGCCAGTCAGGATGTAGTTCGTCCGGAAGGAGCTTCGCGACAGGAGAGCCAGCGTCCGCAGCAAGAGCCACGCCGTCGTGAAAAGCAGCAGGCCGATGCCAGTAAGCAGGTCGCGGAAAATCGTGCGCAAGTTGTACCGAGTGACGAGCCTAAAGCTATCGAGCTTGTTGTGCCGGCTAGCGAGCATGCCGTTGTTCAGGCGGATGCCGCAGAAACAGTGGAGCGCAATGAGCGTCGTCGTCGTCGTAGCCGTCGTGACCGTCGTCGTGATGAAGTGCCGGCGGCAAATGCCACGGCCGAGGGTGCTCAGCCGGTAGGGATTACGGTTGAAACGACGCTAGCTAGCAGTGAGATGGTACAAATTGGCGCTGTTGAACCTGTAGTCGCTGCGGCCGAGATCAAGGTGGAAGAAGCCAAACCTGAAATCGCTGCCGTTGCGGTGGTGACTGCGGCCGTTGCTGCCGCGCCTGCCGAAACTGTTGTCGAGTTGCCTGTCGAGATCGCGCCTGTTGTTCAGGTGCAGGCTGAAGCTGCGGTGCTGCCTGTCTATGAGCAAGTGACAACGGCCATAGCGCCTGCGGTAGATGCACCGCTTGAGCTTGCGCCGGCTGTGACTGAGGTTGTGGCTGAAATGCCGCGGGATACCGCTCCGGCTACTGTTGCGGTCATGGCTGAGCCTGCGGTTTTCGAACAGGTACTGCCGGTGCTTGCGCCTGTAGCCAAAAAACAGCTTGAAGAGCCTGCTGCCGATCTGGGTGGACTGGTTATGGTCGCCACACGCGCCGTGCCTGCCGAGATCGCGGTTGAAGCTGTTGTTGTGCAAGGGAAGCGTCGTAGCGATGTGCTGCGTACCACCCAGCCATCTGCGCCGAGTGAGTCTGCGCAGTTGATGCAGGTGGAAACGCGCGACTAAAGGTGATGGTTTGATGTGTCAGGCCGGAATATCGGTTTGACACATCTTAAATCGATACATATAATAGGCAACTCAATTCCCTGATAGCTCAGTTGGTAGAGCGACGGACTGTTAATCCGCAGGTCGCAGGTTCGAGCCCTGCTCGGGGAGCCAATAGATTCAAGCATTTAGCCCGCCTTTAAGGTGGGCTTTTTGTTTTGTGCCGCCTTTTTGCTGCATTTTTGCTGCACTCGTTGCAGCAGTTTGCGGTAAATACCTGCGCTTCACTTTCTGCAGCTTCGCTATACGCATATTCACCTTTACGGAGAAGACTGTATGGCAAGCATCACCCGGCGGGGCCCCTACCAGTTTCAAGCGATCATCCGTCGCAAGGGCTACCCCTCACAAACCCGCA
>NZ_JBOFOO010000236.1:0-1659 GCF_051659485.1 Craterilacuibacter sp.
GCGCAGCGGACTCCACCTCCACGCTCAAATCCTTAATGCCCAACACACGACGACGGCTTAGCCAAAAGCAAGGCCATGCCGCCAGTCCATACGCCAGCTTCCATCCCTGTTCATATTCCCTCGCGCCGCTGCGCTTGTCGCGCTCGGTCAGCGGAAGCGGCAAGTAAAAAGCGGCCGCGTAGCGGACACAAAGCCCACACCCATCGGTGCCCGTTCGTAACGGGGACATGACCTGTTAAATGTCTGCCAGCCCCAGCCTCGCCATGCGCGAAATCAGCGTGGTGCGCGGCAGGCCCAGCTCGCGGGCGGTAGCGGCGAGCTTGTTGTCGTTGGCGGCCAGCGCCCGGGTAATGATATGGCGCTCCTGTGCCGCCAGACGTGCCTTGAGCGGGCCGCTGCCTGCCGGTGCCGTATCGGGGGGCAGGGCGGGTATGGCGGCAGATGCGCTGTCGTGCATCAGTGCGATGGCGCCCAGCGTGCTGCCGCTTTTATCCAGCAGCAGGCTGCGGCGGATCACGTTTTCCAGTTCGCGCACATTCCCCGGCCAGGCTTGGGCTTCCAGCGTGGCGATGGCTGCATCCGACAAGGTGGTGATAGCCGGGTTGAGGCTGGCGGCGTGCTTGTCGACAAAGCGGCGGGCGAGCAGGGCGATGTCGCCATGGCGCTCGCGTAGCGGCGGGATGAAGATGTAGCCGACGTTGAGGCGGTAATACAGGTCTTCGCGCAGGCGGCCGGCGGCGATGGCATCCAGCGGGCGCTGGTTGAGCGCCGCGATCAGGCGCACATTGGCGCGCAGCGGCTGCTGGCTGCCCAGCGGCTGGAAGCTGCCGTCCTGCAGCACGCGCAGCAGCTTGCTTTGCAGCGCGATCGGCATGGAGTTGATTTCATCCAGAAACAGCGTGCCGCCATCGGCCAGCGCAAACAGCCCCTTCTTGTTTTCGGCACCGGTAAACGCGCCGCGGGTGGTGCCGAACAGGGTGCTTTCCAGCAGGTTTTCCGGTATCGCCGCACAGTTCAGGCACAGCATGGGTGCGCGGGCGCGCGGGCTTTTGGCATGGGCGCGGCGCGCGAACAGCTCTTTGCCGGTGCCGGTTTCGCCGTAGATCAATACCGGCAGTTCGCTGTGGCCATAGATATCGATGGCGTCGATCTGCAGGCGCAGCCGTGCGTCGTGGCCGACGATGTCGGGCACCGGGCTGGGGTCATTATTGTCCGAGGGCTGGTTGTCTACGGTGCGGCCGATCTCGATGGCACCGATTACGTCGCCGCTGCGGCCGAACAGCGGCATGGCCGAGTGCAGATAGTGCAACTGGCGGCCATCGCTGCCGCTATAGGCCTGATAGTGGTCGACAAAGCGGCTGTGCTGCGACAGGCAGCGCAGCAAGGTGCTGTCTTCCGTCTTCAGCCACGGGCTGACTTCAAGGATGTGGCGGCCAATGATATTGGCCGGGTCTACGCCGTCCATGCGCGCGCTGGCGCGGTTGTAGTACACGAAGTGGCCGTGGCGGTCGACCATGGTGACAGGCTGGCTCAGGGTGTCGAGCACTTCTTTCATGCTCAGTACCAGCCACTGGATCTCTTCCATTGCGCTTCCTTGTCGGGTTTTCGACGCATCGTGGCCAGACCTTGCCGCAGCAGGTGCGGGCGGCTGTCCGTTTT
>NZ_JBOFOO010000237.1:0-2684 GCF_051659485.1 Craterilacuibacter sp.
CACGGATAGCGAAAACACACCGCAGCAAAGACAGGGAGAACACCACAATATGCGCCTGACCACCAAAGGACGCTTTGCCGTTACCGCCATGCTGGACCTTGCCCTGCGCGAAGCAGGCGGCCCGGTCACGCTGGCCGGCATCAGCGAGCGCCAAGGCATTTCCCTGTCGTATCTGGAACAGTTGTTCGGCAAGCTCAGGCGTTCTGCCATCGTGGAAAGTACCCGCGGCCCCGGTGGCGGCTACACGCTGGCGCGCAAGGCCGCCTTCATTTCGGTATCGCAGATTATCAGCGCCGTAGACGAACCGGTGGATGCGACCCAGTGCGGCGGCAAGGAAAACTGCCGTGGCAGCCAGCGCTGCATGACCCACGATTTGTGGACCGAGCTGAACGCCACCCTATTCGACTACCTGTCCAAAGTGAGTCTGGCCGACCTGGTCGACAAACAGCACGCCAAGGAAGTCAACGTAATACAGGATCAGCGCGACATACCCGCCCAAAGAAGGGCGCGCGCCGAATCCCCAACCAGCGCCCTTTGAAGCGCCGGCATCTACTGTGGAGAGTTTAATAATGAGTCAGCTCAAGTTTCCTATCTACCTCGACTATTCCGCCACCACACCGATAGACCCGCGTGTAGCCGAGATGATGATTCCGTATCTGACCGAAAAATTCGGCAACCCGGCATCACGCAGTCATGCCTTTGGCTGGGAAGCCGAAGCGGCCGTCGAGAATGCCCGCGCAGAAGTGGCCCGACTGGTGAACTGTGACGCCAAGGAAATCGTCTGGACCTCGGGTGCCACCGAATCGAACAATCTGGCACTCAAGGGCGCCGCCAATTTTTACCAGAGCCGCGGCAAGCACCTGATCACGGTCAAGACCGAACACAAGGCCATCCTCGACACCATGCGCGAGCTGGAGCGTCAAGGCTTTGAAGTGACCTACCTGAATGTGCAGGAAAACGGCCTGATCGACATGGACGTACTCAAGGCGGCCATCCGCCCTGACACCATCGTGGTGTCGGTGATGTTCGTCAATAACGAGATCGGCGTGATTCAGGACATTCCGGCCATCGGCGAATTGTGCCGTGAAAAAGGCATCGTATTCCATGTCGATGCCGCACAGGCAACCGGCAAGGTCGACATCGATCTGGAAAAGCTCAAGGTCGACCTGATGAGTTTCTCGGCCCACAAAACCTATGGCCCTAAAGGCATAGGCGCGCTGTATGTACGCCGCAAACCGCGTATCCGTCTGGAAGCACAGATGCACGGCGGCGGCCACGAGCGCGGCTTTCGCTCCGGCACGCTGGCCACCCACCAGATCGTCGGCATGGGCGAGGCTTTCCGCATTGCACGCGTAGAGATGCATGCCGAAAACGAACGCATCCGCATGCTGCGCGACCGCCTGTGGAACGGTTTCAAGGATATGGAAGAGGTTTATATCAACGGCGACTTCGAGCAGCGCGTGCCGCACAACCTCAACGTCAGCTTCAATTTCGTAGAAGGCGAAAGCCTGATCATGGCGATCAAGGATCTGGCCGTGTCGTCCGGCTCCGCCTGCACCTCGGCCTCGCTGGAGCCTTCCTATGTGCTGCGCGCCCTGGGGCGCAACGATGAAATGGCGCATAGCTCGATCCGCTTCACCATCGGCCGTTTCACCACCGAAGAAGAAGTCGATTACGCAGTCAAGCTACTCAAAGACAAGATAGGCAAGCTGCGCGAACTGTCCCCGCTGTGGGAAATGTTCAAGGACGGCGTTGACCTCAATACCGTACAGTGGGCTGCGCACTAATACCGATATGCGCTCGCCGGCAGCGTCCGGCCAGTGCCTGCAACAAGGAGAAACACCATGGCTTATAGCGAAAAAGTTCTCGACCACTATGAAAACCCGCGTAACGTCGGCGCCTTCGAAAAAGGCGATGCCACTGTCGGCACCGGCATGGTCGGCGCGCCGGCCTGCGGCGACGTGATGAAGCTGCAGATCAAGGTCGGTGCCGATGGCGTGATTGAAGACGCAAAATTCAAGACCTATGGCTGCGGCTCTGCCATTGCTTCGTCGTCGCTCGTTACCGAATGGGTCAAGGGCAAGACACTGGACCAGGCCATGGCCATCAAGAATACCGATATTGCCGAAGAACTGGCGCTGCCACCGGTCAAGATCCACTGCTCGATACTCGCGGAAGACGCCATCAAGGCGGCCGTCAGCGACTACAAGCAAAAACACGGTCAATAAGGAGATATCATGGCGATCACACTGACTCAGGCTGCTGCCGACCATATCCGCAACTTTTTGGCCAAGCGCGGCAAGGGTTTGGGCATTCGTCTGGGCGTCAAAACCTCGGGCTGCTCGGGCATGGCCTACAAGCTTGAGTTTGTTGATGTGGCAAGTGACGATGACATCACCTTCGCCAGCCATGATGTGTCGGTATTTACCGATGCCAAAAGCCTCGCCTATCTGGATGGTACCGAACTTGATTTTGCCAAAGAAGGCCTGAACGAAGGCTTCAAGTTCAACAACCCCAATATCAAGAACGAGTGTGGTTGCGGAGAAAGCTTCAACGTCTGATATCGCCGTCCGGCCCAGGCCGGACGCTTGCATCGCAGGACATCTTCCTGCAGGGCTGCCATGAATTCCGACTTCACCCAAGGTTACTTCGCGCTGTTTGCATTGCCGCCATGCTTTGCACTG
>NZ_JBOFOO010000238.1:0-22697 GCF_051659485.1 Craterilacuibacter sp.
CCGGTACGCCTGTTTGCCGCCACCGGCACGCTGGTCGTAGTCGCCATCTACCTGATCGCGCAAATGGTGGGTGCCGGCAAGCTGATCCAGCTCTTGTTCGGCATGAGCTATAGCTCGGCAGTGATTCTGGTTGGCATCCTGATGATGCTGTACGTACTGTTCGGCGGCATGCTGGCCACCACTTGGGTGCAGATCATCAAGGCGATCATGCTGCTGTCGGGTGCTTCGTTCATGGCCTTCATGGTTCTGGGCAAGGCTGACTTCAGCTTCAGCAATATGTTCCAAATGGCGGTGGATGCACACGACAAGGGCATCAAGATCATGGAGCCGGGCGGTCTGGTTTCCAACCCGATCGACGCGATCTCGCTGGGTCTGGCCCTGATGTTCGGTACTGCTGGCCTGCCACACATCCTGATGCGCTTCTTTACCGTGTCTGATGCCAAGGAAGCCCGCAAATCGGTGTTCTACGCTACCGGCTTTATCGGCTACTTCTACATCCTGACCTTCATCATCGGCTTTGGCGCGATCTTCCTGGTACTGAACCAGCCAGGCATGATGGAAACCGTGGTGAAGAACGGCAAGGAAGTGACCCAGCTGATCGGCGGCAACAATATGGCTGCCATCCATCTGTCTGAAGTCGTCGGCGGCAACCTGTTCCTGGGCTTTATCTCGGCCGTCGCCTTCGCCACCATTCTGGCCGTGGTTGCCGGTCTGACCCTGTCCGGTGCTTCGGCGGTGTCGCACGACATCTACGCCTCGGTGATCAAGAAGGGCAAGGCTAACGAGAAGGACGAAATGCGCGTCTCCAAGATGACCACCATCGCACTGGCCGTGATCGCCATGCTGCTGGGCATCCTGTTCGAGAAGCAGAACATCGCCTTTATGGTCGGCCTGGCGTTCTCCATCGCCGCCTCGGCCAACTTCCCGGTGCTGTTCCTGTCCATGTTCTGGAAAGGCCTGACCACCCGCGGCGCGGTGCTGGGCGGTGCCATCGGTCTGGTGAGCGCAGTCGTGCTGATCATTCTGGGGCCGGCTGTCTGGGTTGACGTACTCAAGAACGAGACCGTGCTGTTCCCGTACAAGAACCCGGCCATCTTCTCGATGACTATGGCCTTCTTCTTTACCTGGCTGTTCTCTGTAACCGACAACTCCAAGCAGGCCGTGTTGGAGAAGTCCAAGTTTGATGCCCAGTTTGTCCGTGCCATGACCGGCATCGGCGCTGCAGGTGCATCCAAGCACTAAGTCTTCACTCAAGTCTGTCACCGTGCCTTTAGGGGCACGGTCTGAAATAAATCAAAAAGGAATAAGCCATGTCCGCCCTTGAATCAATCCTCAAAGAAACCCGTAGCTTTGCGCCATCCGACGACTTCCGTCGCAAGGCCACCATCTCGGGGATGGAAGCTTACAACGCACTGTGCGAAGAAGCCGACGATCATTACCTGTCTTTCTGGGGCGACTTGGCTCGTGAAGTCATTAGCTGGAAAAAACCGTTTTCCCGCGTACTGGACGACAGCAACGCTCCCTTCTTCAAATGGTTCGACGATGGTGTGATGAACGTCTCGCATAACTGCATAGACCGCCATCTGCCGCTGAACGCCAACAAGATCGCCATTATTTTCGAAGCCGACGACGGTGAAGTCACCCGCCTCACCTACGCCGAGCTGTATCAGCGCGTATGCCAGTTCGCCAACGGTCTCAAAAGCCAGGGCATCAACAAGGGTGACCGTGTCGTCATCTATATGCCGATGGTGGTTGAAGCCATCGTAGCCATGCAGGCATGCGCCCGTATCGGCGCCATCCACTCGGTGGTATTCGGCGGCTTCTCCGCCGGCGCCGTACGCGACCGTATCCAGGATGCCGGCGCCGTAGCCGTGATTACCGCCAATGAAGGCCTGCGCGGCGGCAAGACCGTTCCGCTCAAAGCCACCGTCGACGAAGCGCTGGCCATGGACGGCTGCGAAAGCATACGCAATGTCATTGTCTACCAGCGCACCAATAGCGGTGCCAACTGGGTTGAAGGGCGCGACATCTGGTGGCACAAACTGACCGAAGGTCAGGCCGAGCATTGCGAGCCGGAGTGGATGAATGCCGAAGATCCGTTGTTCATCCTCTACACCTCCGGCTCCACCGGCAAACCTAAGGGCATCCAGCACAGCAGCGCCGGCTACCTCTTGGGTGCGGCCAACAGCTTCCGCTGGGTATTCGACTACAAGCCGAACGACGTCTTCTGGTGTACCGCCGATGTGGGCTGGATCACCGGCCACTCTTATGTTTGCTACGGCCCGCTGGCCAATGGTGCTACCCAGGTGATTTTCGAAGGCATCCCGACCTACCCGGATGCCGGCCGCTTCTGGCGCATGATAGAAAAACACAAGGTCACCACTTTTTACACCGCACCGACCGCGATCCGCTCGCTGATCAAGCTGGGCGGCGATCTGCCCAAGCAGTATGACCTGTCCAGCCTGCGCATCCTCGGCTCCGTGGGCGAGCCTATCAACCCGGAAGCCTGGATGTGGTACTACGAAGTCGTTGGTGGTGGCCGCTGCCCTATCGTCGACACCTGGTGGCAGACCGAAACCGGCTCGGCGATGATCTCCCCGCTGCCGGGTGCAGTTCCCACCAAGCCAGGCTCGTGCACCCTGCCGCTGCCGGGCATCATCGCCGACATCGTCGACGAATCCGGTGCTCAGGTCGAACCGGGCCGTGGTGGTTTCCTGGTGATCAAGAAGCCGTTCCCGTCCTTGGTACGCACCATCTGGAACGACCCGGATCGCTTCAAGAAGACCTATTTCCCGGAAGAGTTCAACGGCCAGTACTATCTGGCGGGCGACTCGGCCAACCGCGACGAGAACGGCTACTTCTGGATCATGGGCCGTATCGATGATGTGCTGAACGTATCCGGCCACCGCCTCGGAACCATGGAAATCGAATCGGCACTGGTCGCCAACCCGCTGGTGGCAGAAGCCGCCGTGGTCGGAAAACCGCACGATATCAAGGGTGAGGCCGTGGTGGCCTTCGTGGTATTGAAGGGTGAACGCCCTGAAGGTGAAGCCGCCAAGAAACTGGCTGCCGAACTGAAGAGCTGGGTCGCACATGAAATCGGCAAGATCGCCCAGCCGGACGATATCCGCTTCGGTGAAAACCTGCCCAAGACCCGCTCCGGCAAGATCATGCGCCGCTTGCTGCGCTCCATCGCCAAGGGCGAGGAAATCACCCAGGACGTATCCACGCTGGAAAATCCGCAGATTCTCGAGCAACTGCAACAGGGCCTGTAAACCCACTTTCCTGTCAGAGGTCTGACGCTACCCGCACCTTAATGGTGCGGGTTTTTTCATTGCGCCACCGCAAAATGACAATCAAATAGCAGATCCCAGTTTTGTCGGCTAAAATAGCCTATTTGCCGTTATGGAGACCATCATGGCCGCCAGCAGCCTGCTTGCCCTGATCGACGATATCGCCAGTATTCTCGACGATGTGTCGCTGATGACCAAAGTCGCCGCCAAGAAAACCGCCGGCGTACTGGGCGATGATCTGGCGCTGAATGCGCAGCAGGTGTCAGGCGTCAACGCCGAGCGCGAACTGCCGGTGGTGTGGGCCGTGGCCAAGGGCTCCTTCATCAACAAGCTGATTCTGGTGCCGCTGGCACTGGCCATCAGCGCGCTGGCGCCATGGGCAATCACCCCGCTCTTGATGCTGGGCGGCACTTTTTTATGTTTCGAAGGTTTTGAAAAGCTGGCCCACCCTTATCTGCATCCAGCCGAAGACCGTGAGCACAAGGCAGAGCTATCCGCCGCACTGGCGCAGCCTGACATCGATATGGCGGCACTGGAACAGGACAAGATCAAGGGCGCCATACGGACCGACTTTATCCTGTCGGCCGAGATCGTGGTGATCTCGCTGGGCACCGTAGCCGGCGCCAGTTTAGGCCAGCAACTGATGGTATTGGCCGGCATTTCCATACTCATGACCGCCGGTGTCTACGGCCTGGTTGCCGGCATCGTCAAACTCGACGACGCCGGGCTGTGGCTACTGCAGCGCCCGACCCGCACCGCGCGCAGCCTCGGCCGCGCCATCCTCGCTAGCGCACCGTGGCTAATGAAAACGCTATCCGTAGTCGGCACTGCCGCCATGTTTCTGGTTGGCGGCGGCATTCTGGTACACGGCATCGCCCCCTTGCACCACAACATAGAAGCACTGGGTGAACTGTCCTTTGTACTGCCTACACTGGCGAACGGCGTCACAGGCCTGATCGCCGGCGCACTGGTACTTTTGCTCGTCAGCATGGTCCAGAAACTGCGTGCCTGAATTTTAATCGAGACTGCCCCGAATGAAATCTTCGTTTTCCCTACGCAAACTGCTGCTGCGCCAGACCCTGATATTGGCACTGATTCTGATCGCCGGCACCTTGCTCATCCTGCAGCAAAGCCTGCGCCTGACCACAGCAGAAACCGCCAGCCGCCAGCTCAGCGATGCGGAGCTGGCCTTCAAGGATGTGCGCTACCACGTCATCCAGGTGCAGCAGTTTCTGACCGATGCCTCCGCCGTAGGCGAAGCCGAATTTGCCGATGCCCGTGCGCATCGGGACCAGGCGCAAAAACTGCTGGCACAATTGCGCAAGCAGCAACCGGAGATGGCCAGCGAGATTGATGCCATCAACACGCGCATCCCCTCCTTTTACGCTACAGGCGAAAAGATGGCGCATGCCTATATCGCCTCGGGGCGCGAGGCCGGCAATGCCATCATGAAGGCGCCGGGCAACGGCTTTGATGCCGAAGCGGCCAGTTTGGCACAATCGCTGGGGCAGCTCTCGACCAAACTGGATCAAAGCCATGCCACGCTGGCCCAGCAAAAGGACAGCAGCCAGCAAGGCATGATTTACACCAGCATCGCAGTCTCGCTGCTGGCACTAGTCCTGTTACTGACCGGCAATATCCACCTGGGCCGACGCCTGTTTACGATTCTGGGAGGAGAGCCCGCCCACACACAAATGCTGCTAAGCGACGTGGCCAACGGCAAGCTACGGCTGGCAAGCGAAGGCCAGCACGTACAAGGCAGCGTACTGGCCAGCCTCGGCTTCATGGTGCGCCAGCTGACACGTCATATGCGCGAAATCCATCAGGCCAGCCAACAAATTGCCGTCTCGTCCTACCAGATCTCCGAAATAAGCCAAAACACCGTCAGCCTCAATCGCGCCCAATCCGCTCAGTCGTCCAGCGTGCATGAGGCCTCGGACAAGGTGCTGACCGCCGCCCATAGGGTCAAGATACTGTCCGACCAGACGCTGGAACAAGTTGAAGAAACACGCAGCCGCGCTGTCAGCGGGCTGAAGGTAGTGGAACTGGGGCAGGCCGAAATGCAGGCCATTGCGGACAAGACCCGCGAAGCAGAAACCAAGGTCGAAGAACTGAAGCAGGCTGGTCTGGATATCGGCCAGATTATCGATGTGATCCGCCATATCACCGAGCAGACCAATATCCTGTCACTGAATGCGGCCATCGAAGCGGCGCGTGCCGGCGAGCAGGGGCGCGGCTTTGCCGTGGTGGCCGACGAGGTACGCAAGCTTGCTTCCCGCACTTCATCGGCCACCACCGAGATCATGCATATCATCGAGCGCTTTTCCGCCTTGCTAGAAGGTAGCAGCGCCGCCATCAACGCCATCGGCAATAGCACACAAGCGGGTATCCGCCAGTCGGACGATACCACCCTCGCCATCCGGGGCATCGTCCAAAGTGCAGAGGCCACGCGTCTGGCCGCACAGCAGATCCATCAGGTGGTCGACCAGCAAAACGACTGCATGCAAGGCCAGCAGGCACAGCTCTCTACCTTGTACCGCACTCTGGAGCAGAGTACGGAGCGGGTTCACACCACAGAGCTGATCAGCCATGACCTGTATGAAGTCACACGCAAACTGCGCGAACTGATGACCGAATTCGAGTTTGACGGTAAAAACGAAGTCCAGATGCAGATGCACGAGAAGCGCACCAAGCCGCGTGCCGATAACAAACTTCTGGTAACGCTGGAGCAAGCAGGTCTTCGTCTTGAGTGCGTCAGTACCGATTTATCGCTCTCGGGCATGAAGCTGCGCCTGCCGTCTGCCCTACCCCAGCAGCAAGGCAAGGTCATGCTTGCCATCATGACGCCGTTCGACAATCTGGACACATACCGCAGCCAACAGCCACTGCAGTTAAGCGCGCAAATCGTCTGGCACAAGGCTATCGATGGCCAGACCATGCTGGCGCTCAATTACGAGCAGCCTATCCCGGCGGATAAACGCAAGCGCCTGGAGAGCTGCTTCGAATTTCTAGGCAAGGCGGCACATTTCGAACTGAGCGCCCCCTCCGTTCCAACACCTGTAACAGCTGCAACAGCAAGCGCCCCGCAGCCTGCGTACAACTAGGCTGCCGCCCACGCCACTGAAAACGGTCAGGCGGTCACCTCGACGTCAGGCCGGCAAGGCTTCCCCATGCCGGCAGACCTGATTGCGGCCGCTACGCTTGGCCTGATACATCGCCTCGTCCGTCTCGCGAATCAGGCGTTCGATATCGGCCTTGTCCGGTACCCACAACGAGAAGCCTATGCTAGGCGTTATCGTCAGCACGCCTGCTCGTCTATTCAGGCGCCTGATCAGGCGCCTCCCGACCTTCAAAAACACCCGCTCGCTCTGCTCTGTCAGCTACATCGCGACCACTCAAATACGATGCGCGCCAAAGCGCGGCCATTAACAATGCCATAAAAATAAAGCAATTTAGCTATCAACCGCCTCCCCTACGCCGCCTAGCCTTTGCCATACTGGCCAGGAATCCACTTTCGAGCAAAAGCTTGTAGCACTTGCTCGAAAACCGGATAATTTCGTCCTTTGCCCGAACGCGAGCTTTGTCATGGACTTCGGCCACTATCTGCTCATCCTGGTTGCCACCGTACTGGTGAACAATGTGGTGCTGGTGCGCGTACTGGGCCTATGCCCGTTTATGGGGGTATCCAAAAAGCTGGAAGCCGCCATCGGCATGGGCGCGGCGACCGCTTTCGTGCTGACGCTGGCCTCCGGCACCAGCCATCTGATCAATACGGCCTTGCTGGCACTGGGGCTGGAATATCTGCGTACGCTGTCGTTTATCGTGGTGATTGCCGCCATCGTGCAGTTCACCGAGATGGTGATCCACAAGACCAGTCCGATGCTGTATCAGGTGCTGGGCATCTACCTGCCGCTGATCACCACCAATTGCGCGGTACTGGGCGTGCCGCTACTGAACGCACAGGAACAACACAGCTTTGCCGAATCGCTGGTTTTCGGCTTCGGTAGCGCGGTGGGCTTTTCGCTGATCCTGATCCTGTTCGGTGCCATGCGCGAACGACTGGAAGGCGCCGACGTGCCCGCCCCGTTCAAGGGTTCGGCCATCGCCTTCGTGTCGGCCGGGCTGATGAGTCTGGCGTTTATGGGTTTTTCCGGTCTGGTCAAATAAGAAAGATAATAAATGAGCGGTTTTCTGACAGCGCTGGCCATCATGGCGGGACTCGCCGTGCTGCTGGGCGCGATTCTGGGCTTTGCTTCGGTGCGCTTTCGCGTCGAGGCCGATCCGCTGGTCGACAAGATCGACGCCATCCTGCCGCAGACGCAATGCGGCCAATGCAGCTTTCCCGGCTGCCGCCCTTATGCCGAAGCGATTGCTGCGGGCGACGCCGACATCAACCATTGCCCGCCCGGTGGCGAGGATGGCATCCGCAAACTGGCCGAGCTATTGGGTGTGGACTTCAAGCCGTTTGACGAAGGGGCGGCCGAGCCCAAACCGAAATCCGTTGCCATCATCGACGAAACCACCTGCATAGGCTGCACCTTGTGCATTCAGGCTTGCCCTGTCGACGCCATCGTGGGGGCGGCCAAGCAGATGCACACCATCATTGCCAGCGAATGCACCGGTTGCGAGCTGTGCCTGCCGCCGTGTCCGGTGGACTGCATCCAGATGGTGCCGGTCGGCACCACGGTGGCCAACTGGAAGTGGTCGTATCCGGTGATCCCGATCAAGGTAGTCAAGGCATGAGACAACTGTTCAAGTTTCACGGCGGCATCCATCCGCCCGAGTGCAAAGATCTGTCCAGCACGACGCCGATAGCCATGCCGCCCTTGCCGGCGCGCTTTGTCGTGCCGCTGGGCCAGCACTTGGGCAATCCGGCCAAGGCCTGCGTAACAGTGGGCGAGCGGGTGCTGACCGGCCAGCGCATAGGCGAAGCCGACGGGCGCATCTCCGCCGCCGTGCATGCGCCTGGCGCCGGCATCATCCGCGCAATCGGCCCGCAGGCCATCGCCCACCCTTCGGGTCTGATGCAGGACTGCATCGTGATAGACAGCGATGGCAGCGACCAGCGCATTGCACTGACTCCGCTGACGCACTGGCAGGATGCCGGCGATGACGAGGTCCGTACTTTCTTGCGCGATATGGGCGTGGTCGGCCAGGGCGGCGCGGTATTCCCCACCAGCCTGAAGCTGGGCGTATCCGAACTTGATACGCTGATTGTCAACGGTGCCGAGTGCGAGCCGTTTATCAGTTGCGACGACAGGCTGATGCGCGAACGCGCGGCCGATATCGTCGCCGGCATCGCCATCGCCGCCGCGCTGATGCACCCGCGCGAGGTTCTGATCGGCATTGAAGACAACAAGCCCGAAGCCATTGCCGCAATGCAGGCGGCCTGTGCCGGCACGCGCTTCGAAGTCGTCCCCATCCCCACGCTGTATCCGTCCGGCGGTGCCAAGCAGCTGATCCGCATCCTCACTGGCAAGGAAGTGCCGCACGGCATGCGCTCCACCGACATGGGCGTGCAGTGCTTCAACGTCGGCACCCTGTATTCGGTCAAGCGCGCCATTATCGACGGCGAGCCGGTCATCAGCCGCATCCTGACCCTTAGCGGTGCGCTGGCGCGCCCTTGCAATATCGAGGCACGCATCGGCACGCCGTTCAGCCACCTGCTGGACTGGGCCGGTATGGCGCCAGACAACACAGGCGTAATCATGGGCGGGCCGATGATGGGCTTTGACCTGCCCTCGCTGGAGGCTGGGGTCAGCAAGGCCAGCAACTGCCTGATTGCCAAAAGCCGCACACTATTCCCGCCGCGCCCACCCGCCCTGCCTTGCATCCGCTGCGGCGAATGTGCGGGGGTGTGCCCGGCCCAGCTGCAGCCCATGGATCTTTACTGGTTTGCCAAGGCCAAGGATCTGGGGCGTGCACAGGAAGCCCATCTGTTCGACTGCATCGAATGCGGCGCCTGCAGCTATGTCTGTCCCAGCCAGTTACCGCTGGTCGATTTTTACAAGTTTGCCAAGGATGAAATCTGGGCCGCCGAGCGCGACAAGAAGGCTGCCGACCGCGCCCGCATGCGCCACGATTTCCGCCAGCTGCGCCTCACGCGCGAAAAAGCGGAAAAAGCCCAGCGCCTGGCTGCCCGCGCCGCAGCGCAAACCGAGGCTGCGACGCCCGCTGGCACGACGGCAAGCGAGGACAAGGCAGCGGCCATCCGCGCCGCCATGGCACGCGCCGCAGAGAAGAAAACAGAAACCGGCGAACAAGCCGTCAAGGCTGCCCCCAGCGATGATGCCAAGCGCGCGGCCATCGAAGCGGCCATGGAGCGCGCCGCCGCCAACAAGGCGGCCCGCGAGTCGGCGGTCAGCACCAGCGGTGGCGATGATGCCAAGCGCGCGGCCATCGAAGCGGCCATGGCGCGTGCCGCCGCACGCAAGGCGGCACAAAGTGATGTCGTGACCACAGAGACCGTAACCGCGAGCCCTGCGGCTCCGGCACCCCCCGCCAAACCCGTCATCGACGAGGCCAAGCGCGCCGCCATCGAAGCGGCCATGGCGCGCGCCGCTGCCAAAAAAGCCGAAAGCAAAGGGCAAGACTGAAATGCATGCTCCCTATATCGCCAAACCGGCCACGGTGTCGCTCATCATGGGCAAAGTACTGCTGGCGCTCGTGCCGGGCATTGCCGTCAGCGTCTGGTTTTACGGCATCGCGGTACTGGTGCAGCTGGGCTTAGCCAGCCTCACCGCACTGGCAGCCGAAGCCGCCATGCTGCGCCTGCGCGGCCTGCCCGTCGCCCCCTTCCTTAAAGACGGCAGCGCACTACTGACCGCGTGGCTGCTGGCACTATCCATGCCGGCACTGGGTGCGTGGTGGCTGATCGTGGTGGCCACCTTGTTTGCCATCGTCGTAGGCAAGCAGCTGTATGGTGGACTGGGCAATAATCCGTTCAATCCGGCCATGGTCGGCTTTGCCGTCGCCATCGTGTCGTTTCCGGCGCAAATGGCGCACTGGGGCATGGCACACGGCCCACTGGATGCCGTCGGCCAACTGGCATGGATTTTCACCCGCCAGCTGCCCGCAGGGCTGACACTGGATGCAGTCTCGATGGCGACGCCGCTGGATTATCTAAAAACCCAGTTACTGCTGGGCGGCAGTGATATCAGCAGCCTGCGTCAGGGGCCGATGTTCGGCCAAATCGCCGGCGTTGGTAGCGAGTGGGTGGCACTGGCCTATCTGGCCGGCGGCCTTTACCTGCTGCAGCAGCGCGTCATCAGCCTGCAGGCGCCGCTGGCGATGCTGGCGGGCCTGAGCCTGCTGGCCATCCCCTTGTGGTTATGGAATCCGGCGCACTATGCCGACCCGCTGTTTCATCTCCTGGCTGGCGCCACCCTGCTGGCGGCCTGCTTTATCGTGACCGACCCGGTGAGTGCCCCCACCAGCGCGCGCGGCAAACTGATCTTCGGCTTCGGCGTCGGCGTGCTGATCTATGTGATCCGCGTGTTTGGCGGCTACCCGGATGCCGCCGCCTTTGCCGTGCTGCTGATGAATATCGCCGTGCCGCTGATAGACCAGCTCACCCGCCCGCCGGTGTTCGGCGCGCACAACCGGCCGGCCAAAAAGGACAGCAAACATGCGTAACGCCGCCCGTCAGGCCAAACGCAGCGCGCTGACCCTGCTGGTCTTTGCGCTGGTCACCACCGCCGTCCTAGCCCTGACCTATGCGCTGACGCGCGACACGGTACGTGCCAATGAAGATGCGGCCCGTACCGCGCTGATGGCGCAGACCCTGCCCGAGGGCAGCTTCGACAACAGCCTGATAGCCAGCCCGGTAGCACTGGACACAGCAAGCCGGCACACGCTGGGGCTGGCCGACGATGCCAACGCCTATCTTGCGCGCCGTCAGGGCCAGCCGGTGGCGGTGGTGTTCGAGACGGTGGCACCCAATGGCTATGGCGGCAAGATCCGTCTCTTGGTCGGCATGCTGGCCAACGGCAAGGTCAGCGGCGTGCGCGTGATTGCGCATAAGGAGACGCCGGGCCTGGGCGACTATATCGACAGCGCCAAAAGCCGCTGGAGCGAACAGTTTGCCGGCAAAGATACGCACGCACGCTGGAAAGTCAAAAAAGACGGTGGCGACTTCGACTACATCAGCGGCGCCACCATCTCGGCACGCGCGGTCACCGCCGCCGTCGGGCGTGTCGCCACCCTGTTCAATGCCCAACGCCAGCAGTATCTGGCCCAACCATGAAGGAGAGCGCGATGGAATCCGCCGCCGATAGCAAGCCCTGGCGCGCCATCATCCATAACGGCCTGTGGAAGCAGAATGCCGGTGTGGTGCAATTACTGGGGCTGTGCCCGGTACTGGCCGTCAGCAGCAGCGTGGTCAACGGTGTCTCGCTGGGACTGGCCACCACGCTGGTAACCGCCCTCGCCGGCGCTGCCGTATCGGGCTTGCGCCACTACATCCCGAATGAAATCCGCAACCCGGTATTTATCCTGCTGATTGCAGCACTGGTGACCTGCGTCGATCTGGCGATCAATGCCTGGCTGCACGGCCTGTATCTGGTGCTGGGTATTTTCATTCCACTGATTACCACCAACTGCATCGTGATGGCGCGGGCCGAAGCCTATGCCTCGCGCAATACCGTGCCCGAGGCGGCACTGGATGGCTTGATGATGGGACTGGGGCTGACCGCGGTACTCGGTGTTCTGGGGGCGATGCGCGAACTGATAGGCCGCGGCACGCTGTTTTCCGGCGCCGAACTGGTACTGGGCGATATCGGCCATGCGCTGACGCTGCACATTGTACCGGCCGATGCCGGCTACCAGTTTTTACTGGCGCTGTTGCCACCGGGCGCCTTCTTTGGCCTGGCCTTGCTGATTGCCGGCAAAAACTATCTGGATGCGCGCGCGCGCACCAAAGTGCAACAAGCCATTCTCTCTCCGGCGACGACCCTCTGATGAATCCAGCCAAACGCCGCGCCATCTACCAGCACCTGCAAGCCGACAACCCGCACCCGACCACCGAACTGGAATACGACAGCCCGTTCCAGCTCCTGATTGCAGTGCTGCTGTCGGCGCAGGCCACCGATGTCGGCGTCAATAAGGCCACACGCCGGCTATTTCCCGTCGCACCGACCCCGGCAGCGATGCTGGCACTGGGCGAAGAACGTCTGGCCGAAGCGATCCAGACCATAGGCCTGTATCGCACCAAGGCCCGCAACAGCATCGCCACCTGCCGCTTGTTACTGGAAAATTTCGGCGGCGAAGTGCCGCATACGCGCGAGGCGCTGGAAAGCCTGCCCGGTGTCGGCCGCAAGACGGCCAATGTGGTACTCAACACCGCCTTCGGCATCCCCGCCATCGCTGTCGATACCCATATTTTCCGCGTAGCCAACCGCACCGGCCTCGCGCCGGGTAAAGATGTACGTGAAGTCGAAGACAGGCTCACCCGCTTCACCGCGCCCGAGTTCCGTCAGGATGCCCACCACTGGCTGATTTTACTGGGCCGCTACACCTGCAAGGCCAGAAAACCGGAATGTGGACGCTGTTGTATCGTCGATCTCTGCGAATATCCGGCAAAACCGTTATGATTGATTGATGCAGCACTTGAAAACATGGCCCCATGCTGCATTTCAACCGGGGCAGGCAGGCTAAAACTGCCACAGTAAAGGATTTGTTGTGAATATTACCCTGCGCACCCTCGCCGTCACCCTGATCGCCATGGTCACGCTCACGGGCTGCGACAAGCTTGAAGGCCTGTTCAAGGGCGAACAGCCTATTTCCAAGGTCGCCGTACCGGCACAGGATGGCCGCGTGCAGATGCTGCTACCGGACTTCACCATGCTGGTCGAGCGCGATGGCCCTTCGGTAGTGAATATCCAGGCGACACGCGGTGGCGAAAACATGGCCAGCCCGCGCCAGAGCCAGCTACCCGGCGGCATTCCGGAAGACGACCCCTTCTACGAGTTTTTCAAGCGTTTCGTCCCGCCCGACCAGCAAGACACACCGCAGGATGAAGGCATCTCCTTCGGGTCGGGCTTTATCATCAGCGAAGACGGTTACATCCTGACCAATGCCCATGTCGTTTCAGGCGGCAGCCAGATCAAGGTCATGCTGACCGACCGCCGCGAAATGAAGGCCAAGCTGGTGGGTCTGGACAAGCGCACCGACGTGGCCGTACTCAAGATCGAGGCCAGCGGCCTGTCGACCGCCAAGATAGGCAACCCGGGCGAACTCAAGGTCGGCGAATGGGTGGCTGCCATCGGCGCACCGTTCGGCTTCGAAAATACCGTCACCGCCGGCATCGTCTCGGCCAAGGGCCGCAGCCTGCCCGATGAAAGCTATGTGCCGTTTATCCAGACCGATGTGGCCATCAACCCGGGCAACTCCGGCGGCCCGCTATTCAACCTCAAGGGCGAGGTGGTCGGTATCAACTCGCAGATCTACAGCCGCTCCGGTGGCTTTATGGGCATCTCCTTCGCCATTCCTATCGACATCGCCATGAATGTGGTCGAGCAGCTCAAGACCAAGGGCAAAGTCAGCCGTGGCCAGTTGGGCATCCATATTCAGGAGCTGACCCAGGAGCTGGCGCAATCCTTCGGCCTCGAGCGCCCACATGGTGCGCTGGTCGTGCGCGTGGAGCCGGATGGCGCAGCCGCCAAGGCCGGCGTGCAGCTGGGTGACATCATCACCAAGCTCAACGACAAAGTTGTGGACAGCTCGCGCGACCTGCCTATGCTGGTGGGCGCCATGCAGCCGGGCACGGAAGTGAAACTGACACTGTGGCGCAAGGGCAAGGAAGTCGTCGTCACCGCCCGTCTGGCCGAGCTACTGGCCGAACAGGGCGAAGCGCCAGCGGCCAACGGCGAGTCCCAACCTTACAGTTTTGACAAGATAGGCCTGACAGTGACCGAACTCAATGCCGAGCAAGCCAAGGCACTGGGCGTCAAAGGCGGCCTCTTGGTGCAAAGGGCACAGGGCATCGCGGCGCGCTCCGGCCTGATGAACGGCGATGTGATCATAGGCATCAACCAGAACGAGGTCGCCAGCGTCAAGGGCTTTGAGCGCGAGCTCAACAGCGCCCGCGGCAACGTGGCCTTGCTGGTGCGGCGCATGGACAACACCCTGTTCATTCCGTTGAAAATAGAATAATGACTATCGCCGCCCCCAAGGGGGCGGCATTTTTTTGTCTGCTGCAAGGGGAAAACATGAAACCGGTCGCCATTTTTCAGCATTACCCGGGAGAAGGTGCGGGCTACTTCGCCGAATTCGCCGAACGCGTCCACCTGAAAACCAGGCTGTTTCAAGGCTATGAAGGCCAGGCCCTGCCCGAAAGCTGCCGCGACTACGCAGGCTTGGTGGTGATGGGCGGGCCGATGAGCGTACGCGACCGCCTGCCCTTTGTTGAAGCGGAAAAACGCCTGATAGCCGAAGCCGTCGCGCTGGATATTCCGGTGATAGGGCATTGCCTGGGTGGCCAGCTACTGGCCGAAGTCCTGGGCGGCGAGGTCATCACCAATGCCGGCGGCAGCGAAATAGGCTGGCATCCGCTGCAAGCCAGCACCCCGGCCGCGACCCACTGGTTTGGCGCGGCCGATGGCGTCGAGGTTTTTCACTGGCACAGCGAAAATTTTACCCTGCCTGCAGGCGCACAATTACTGCTGGCCAGTGCACACTGCCCGCATCAGGCCTTTAGCCACGGCATCCATCTGGGCATGCAGTTCCATATCGAGATGACCAGCAGCATGCTGGAGCACTGGAGCGAATGCGAGGACGAACTGGCGCCGCACTTGGGCAAACCGGGGGTACAAGAAGCACTGGAACTCAAGGGCAATGCGACACAGAGAGTGCTGGCCTCGAATGCGCTGGCCGAACACGCTTACCACAAGTGGGTACAGGCACTCAAAACTTGAACCCGGTACAGTACGCGGCCATGCCGCGTACTGGCGCTCACGAGTGCCGGCACCTCACCATGCTTTAAACGGGCACCGCATCAGTGCCGAATTGTAATAGCGTGCCTGCCCGGTCACCTCCTCGCCCAGCCAAGCGGGCCGGGCAAAGACTTCGTCTTCACTGCCAAGCTCCACCTCGGCTACGATCAGGCCGGCGTTGTCACCCAAAAACTCATCCACTTCAAAGGTATGTGCGCCGGCCATCACCAGATGGCGCCGTTTGTCGATCACGCCCGGCTCGCAAAGCGCCAGCAGCGCCTCGGCCTCAGACAAGGGAATTTCCTTTTCCCATTCGTAACGGCTGGCTCCCGAGGCATTGCCTATGCCCTTGACGGTGATAAAACCCTGCCCGTCCTTGACGCGCACCCGTACCGTACGCTCGGGCACCGATGACAGATAACCCTGGATAATGCGCTGTATCTTGCAGACTTCAGCGCGAAAATCCCCCTGAACCAGAAATTTGCGTTCTATTTCTTGTGCCATGTATCCCCTTCCCCGTTTCAGTTTGCCGTGCTGTCCAGCTTGATGGCCAACTCGACACCATTGGCATCCGAGCCCACCTTTTGTGGCGCCCCAAAATCCACGCGCGCCGCCAGCGCCGCATCGGTGGTTAGCATGATGGCGCGCACAGCCTCGGCACGGGCCGTGGCCAGCGCCGCCAGTTCGCTATCCGTAACCGGCGTGCCTGCAATCAGCTCGTCGCGTAAAGCGGCATAACGCTTGTCGTTATCCGGCAAGGACAATAACCGCTGCATCAGCTTGATCCGGCCTATCTTGTCGACGTAGACCGCCTTCACCGCATCCCGGATCACCGCGTCCCCCATATCCGGCAACGGCAAGGGTTCGCCCGGCAATAGCTGGAACCGGGCTGCGGCCAGAATCGCGCGATCGATACGCGAACGCGCCAGCTCCTTGCGGTCGACGTCGGCGTAACGGCCACCGATCTCGAGCTTGAGATTGGGGCGTTTGCTCAGCATGGCCGCCAGCTGATCCAGCTTCTCGCGCTCGGGAGGCGCCACCGCCACCTCACCCGGTACTGCATACACGGCATCAAATCCTTCACCGCCCAGCAAGGCACCCAGCGCGCGAAACGGTGCGGTTGCCACCTTGGTCACCACATTCTTGATCGCCTGCCACACCAAGTGGCCGACGCTGAACTCGGGGTCGTCCAGACTGCCGCTAATCGGCAGATTCAGGTCGATGCGCCCGTCGCCGTCTTCCAGCAAGGCCACCGCCAGACGCAGCGGTAGACGCGTACCCTTGTAGTCCGGCAACTCTTCACCCAGTTTGAGGCTGTCGATGACCACGCGGTTATCGGCCTTGAGCGCGCGCTTATCCAGCTGGTAATTGACATCCAGACTCAGACGGCCATCCTCGACCTGCCAGCCGGCAAAGCTCATCGAATACGGATTCAGGCTGTGAATCGGGATATTGCGAAACACCAGCGCGATATCCAGATCATCGGTCACCGCCTGTGGCGACAAAGCACCCTTGATGCGCACATCGCCATAGCGGTCGACTTCACCGGCAAAAGCCAATGTGGCACGGCGATCGGCCCGGGTAGAGATACCCAGCACCGAACCGTTCAGGTCGTGCATGCGTGTACCAAACGCGGGCTTCATCGCCAGATCGGCAAACTCGAGCTCGCCCTTGACCACGCGCACGGTACGAATATCCAGTGCATAGATGCCAGTAGCCGGTTTGGCTGGCGCGGGCGTTGCGGCAGCCGCCTTGCCGGCAAACAGCTTCTCTACATTGCTGCTGCGGTTTTCATCCAGCAGGAAACGGGCAAGCGGACGCGTCAAACGCACTTCGCTGATACGCGTCGCACGCGCATCAGCCTGAATGCCGCTCACCTGCAAGCGCTGCCATGCCAATAGCGGCTGTTTCTGCCCCGGCTCCATCACTGCCAGACGCGCAATATCCGCCTTGCCCGCCAACTGCCAGCGCGCGCCCTGCCAAGCAGCATCCAGTTGCGCCGAAGCGTTGCCCGAACGCAGGGTCAGCGGGGTGCCGGCCAGTACATAAGGCGCCAATGGCCGCAGCGGCACACTATTGAGCATCAGCTGCAGCTTGCCGCGAGCCGCCACCGTATCGAGCTTGCCCTTCACCGCCACGCGTCCGCCTTCCAGCTGCCCGGCCAATGCCAACGCCAGCGCGTCCCCTTCCGGCGTCAGTTCGCCGGCAAGATCCGTCAGCGCCAGCGTCAGCGGCGTGGCCATCGCCTCGTCACGCCAGCGCACGCTGCCACCGGCCAATGCCACTTGCGGCAAGGCAATCTGCCAGTTGCCGGCGGCTTCGGCCTTGGCCGGTACGGCGGGTTTGCGTATTTGCAGCGCGTCCAGCACATTCAAGCGGCCGTTTTTCGTCTGCTCCAGCTCCAGCTGCAAGCCCGCCAAGGCAAGCTTACCGGCATCCAGCAGCGCTTTACCGGTGTCCAGCCGCGCACCCTCCAGCTTAATGGAGGCCAGTTGTAGCCAGCGCGCCTCGGCACTTTGCAAAGCCAGACCCGACAATTGCCCGTGAATATCCTCCACTTGCAGCGCACCATCGGGCGACAATCTGATCGCAGCCGACAAGGCCGGCAGCTGACCGGAGATACGCAGCGGACGGACGAAACCGGCATCATCAAGGGTAAAGCCTGCATTGGACAGCGCCACGCGATCCAGCGCCAGACTCAACCCTGGCGAGGGCTTGGCCGGCGCAACGGATACCGTCTTAGCTGCAGGCAATGCGGCCAGCCAGTCCAGCTGCCCCTTGCCATCACGTAGCGCATGAAGCTGCAAACCATCCAGCCTGATGTCGTGCACGCGGGCCCGCAAGCCATCCAGCACAAAGCTGCCCCCCGTCACGGCCAGCGTATTCAGACGCAGCGGATGACCGCTACCGGGCGCCTTGAATTCCAGTGCAGAGGCAGTCAGCGACACATCAGGCAGAATCAGTTCCGGCTTGGCATCCGGCATGGCAAAACGGTAACGCGCCGTCAGCGACACCGCCCCTTTGGGCGCAGCCAGATTCAACGAGGATTGCACCCAGGGCCAGACGCTGGCCAGCTTGAGTTGCTGCAGCGTGATTTCACCCTGTGATGCCAGCGGCGCGAGGCCGATTTGCCCCTGCCACGCCAGACGCGCGCCATCATTCAGCCGGGCATCCAGATGCAGGCGGCCATTTTTACCCGGTGCACTGGACAAATCATTCAGTGTCAGATCAAACGGCGTCAGCGCCATCTTGCTACCCGTAGCCTGCGCATCATCCACAACTACCTGCCCCTGACGGATGCGCAGTGCTTCGATCAACAGCGATGGCAGGCTGTCGTCCTCTTGCTTGGGCGCGGCACTTTTCGGGCTAGCCGCCTCGATCAGGCGCGCCCAGTTCCAGACCCCGTCGCCCCCTCTGGCCAGCGAGAGTTTAGGTGCGCCCAGACTCAGCTCGGACAACTGCCAACGGCCGGCCAGCAAAGCCCATGGCTCGGCATTGAGTACCAGCTTGTCGGCACTAAACAGCGGCGCCCCTTGAGCGTCACTCAGGCTGACTTGCCCCAACTCCACGCGCATGGACCACGGTGCGATATCAACCTGACCCAGCTTCAGCCGGTAACCGATGCCCTGCGCCCAATCGCTGGCCGCTTTTTGCACCATGCCAGGCGCCAGCGCATACAGCCCACCCCAGACCAAGGCCAGCAAGACGAGAACAAGGAGGAGGATTTTCGCTATGAGACGCGGCCATAAGGCCGGTGCAGCAGGGCGTTCGGATGCAGCTTGGGTCATGAAATTTATGGGTTATGGTATTGGATAGTGCCAATGATGGCACAAGCGCCACACTCCATAGCCGTCATCACGATTTTATTAGCCGCGGCCCAGCACTTTCCCATAGGATAGCCGTTTAGCATTTTAAACGGCTGCATGATACGCAGCCTCAAGCAGGAGCTTCTTATGCCCCCAGTCCCATGGCCTGCCCCCAGAGACAACCTTGCCTTGGCCAGCATCGACGACCTGAACGACAGGCGTGCCTTTCTGATCCTCGCCCAGCGCAAAAACGCGCTGGTCAACTTTGCCCGCCGCGCGACCAGCTCCGGCGCCCATCCTTAATACCCAGACCGAGGTCCTTATGCAGCAAGCAGAACAAATCAATCAATGGCTGGACGAAAACCGCATCACCGAAATCGAATGCCTGATCCCGGACATGACCGGGTTGGCACGCGGCAAGATTGTGCCGCGCCACAAATACAATCCCGCCGAAGGCCTGCGCCTGCCTGAAGCCGTACTCTCCATGACGGTAACCGGTGACTATCCCGAAGAGGACTTTACCTCCGTCTCCGACCCCGACATGCGTCTGGTACCCGATATTTCCACGCTGCGCCCGGTACCGTGGGAAAAAGAACCTACTGCCCAGATCATCCATGACTGTGTGAACTTTGATGGCACGCCGGCCGAGCTCGCACCACGCAATGTACTCAAACGCATCCTCAAGCTCTATGAAGACGCCGGCCTCAAGGCCGTCGTCGCTCCGGAGATGGAATTCTATCTGGTCGAGATACAGCCGGATGAAGACATTCCGCTCACGCCGCCCGTTGGCCGCTCCCGCCGCACCGAAGCCGGACGCCAGAGCTTTTCCATTGATGCCGTCAACGAATACGAAGGCATCTTCGATGTGATGTATGACTGGTGCGAAGCGCAAGGCATCCAGCTGGATACCCTGATCCATGAAATGGGCACCGCCCAGATGGAGATCAACCTCGACCACGGCGACCCGCTGGCGCTGGCCGACCAGGTCTTTTTGTTCAAGCGCACCGTGCGCGAAGTGGCCATCCGCCACAATATGTACGCCACCTTTATGGCCAAGCCCATGCAGGGCCAACCGGGCAGCGCCATGCATATCCACCAGAGCGTGCTCGACATCAAGACCGGCCAGAATATCTTCTCCAAAGAAGACGGCACACCATCCGACGCGTTCTACCATTTTATCGGCGGTCTGCAGACCTATCTGCCACCGGCCATGCCGTTTTTTGCACCATATGTAAACTCCTACCGTCGCTTGTCGCGCTACACCTCGGCGCCGATCAATCTCAGCTGGGGCTTCGACAACCGCACCTGCGGCCTGCGCGTACCGCATTCGCCTCCTGCCGCACGCCGGGTAGAAAACCGTCTGCCAGGCGTAGATACCAATCCGTATCTAGCCATCGCCGCCAGTCTGGCTTGCGGCTATCTGGGCATGCAGGAAAAGATACAGCCGTCCAATCCACTGACCGGCAGCGCCTACGAGCAACCGCACCAGCTACCGCGCCATCTGGATGACGCAGCCGATATGCTGCGCGCGTGCGAACCGCTGGCCCGCGTATTTGGCCGCCACTTTATCGACACCTATAGCGCGATCAAGGAAGCCGAGTACCGCGAGTACTTTGATGTAATCAGCCCGTGGGAGCGCCGCTTCCTGTTGCTGCACGTCTAAAAACAACAGGGCCGGTCTAGACCGGCCCTGTCTTGCCATCCAAGACCGCACTTACAGCAAATTCATCTTCTTGGCCGCAGCGGTGAGTTCGCCACGGAAATCCGGGTGTGCAATCGCGATCAATGCCTGCGCACGCTGCCTGAGACTCTTGCCGCGCAACTGGGCCACACCGTATTCGGTCACCACATAGTTCACGTCATTCTTGCTGCACGACACGAAGGTGCCCTCAGTCAGGGTCGGGCTGATACGCGAGACCGTGCCGCCCTTGGCAGTGGATGGCGTCACGATAATGCCGCGCCCGCCGTTGGAGCGGTTGGCTGCACGAATGAAGTCGGTCTGGCCGCCGGTACTGGAGAATGGCTTGTAGCCCAGACTTTCCGAGCCGCACTGGCCGGAGAGATCGACTTGCAGCGTGCCGTTGATCGCCACCAGATTGTCATTCTGCCCGGCGATAGCCGGATCGTTGACGAAATCGGACGGACGCATTTCCAGCATCATATTGTGGTGCATCGCCTTGTACAGCCGGTCCGTCCCCAGCGCGAAGGTCGCAATCATCTTGCCGGGCAGGAAATTTTTCTTGCGGCAGCTAATCGCCCCGCTTTCCCATAGCGAAATAATGCCGTCCCCTATCATCTCGGTATGAATCCCCAGATCGCGCTTGTGCGCCAACTGGGTCACCACCGCATCGGGAATGCCGCCAAAGCCGATCTGCAAAGTGTCGCCATCGTTGACCAGTTCGGCCACATAGGCACCGATGGTCTGCTGTACTTCACCGATTTCGCCCAGCCCCACCTGGCGCAGCGGCAACTGGCTTTCGACCACGGCCGCCACCTGCGAGATGTGCAGATGACACTCGCCATAGGCAAACGGTACGTTCGGGTTGACCTCCAGCACGATGGCGCGTGCGCGGCTCGCGGCGGCCATCGCATAATCGGCACCCAGGCTCAGTGCAAAATAACCGTGCTCGTCCATCGGGGAGGCAATGGCAAACAGCACATCGGCCGGCAGCTCGCCGCGCTTGATCATGCGCGGTATTTCGGAGAAATGGTTGGGTACCAGATCCGCCCAACCTTCCTGACAGGGTTTGCGCGTCGTGCCGCTCAGAAAATAGGCGACATGGCGCACATGGTCCGTGGTTTGCGGGTCGTAATAGCCGTAATTGCCCAGACCCAGCAACTGATAGACCTTGATGTCACGGAAACGGCGACGGGCCTCGCCCAGCGCAGCGAGCAACTCGGGCGGCTCACTGGCGGCCGTCGGCACGATAATACTGTCACCATCCTGCAGTAAGGCCAGTGCATCGGATGCACAAACCCGCTTTTGTCGGTAAAGCTCGCTTACATTTATCATTATTTTCTCCTTTGGCGGCAGATAAGCCATCCGTCAATTATGCCGATAGTATTATTATTTGCACACAGAAAACACCGAACAGTGTTGCAGCCACCCAGCCAATCCACCAAGAAACACTGACGATGCTTTCGCCGCCGCCGCCATGGCGCTACCATGACGCCCTTTTGCATTCGGAGCGGCAGATGAAACGCCAGCACTGGGATCTGTTCTGCAACGTCATCGACAACTATGGTGATATCGGCATCGCCTGGCGCGTAGCGCACCAGATTGCGCACGAATACGGGCAGACAGTCAGGCTGTGGGTCGACGATATGGCAAGCTTTGCCCGCATCGAACCGATGCTCAGCGCCACACGCCCCATGCAGATGCTGGAAGAGGTCGAAATCCGCCACTGGCCGCGTGAATTCCCCGCGGATGTCGCGGTAGCGGACATCGTGATCGAGGCCTTCGGCTGTGCCCTGCCCGAGACTTATCTGACAGCCATGGCTGCACGCGAGCAAAAACCGGTGTGGGTAAATCTGGAATACCTGTCAGCCGAAGACTGGATAGAAGGCTGCCACGCCCTGCCTTCGCCGCATCCGCGTCTACCACTGACCAAGTGGTTTTTCTTCCCCGGCTTCAGCGAAAAAAGCGGCGGGCTGATCTGTGAGGCCGG
>NZ_JBOFOO010000239.1:0-2129 GCF_051659485.1 Craterilacuibacter sp.
GAAAGGGCCTGAAGGAAAGCATCGCCGTAAGCGTCCGGCCACTACCGTCTGGTGAATGGAGGCAGTTGTGGACAAAGTAGTTCCCACTAAAAAGTAGTGGGAACCAAAGATGGTGTACACCAATAGCCGTACCAATAGCAGCCGTAAAGGCAGAGCAAATTACTCGCGAGAATTCAAACAGCGACTTGTCGATGCCGCCAATCAGCCCGGCGTCTCCGTCTCAAAACTCGCACAGGAGCACGGGGTCAATGCAAACCTCTTGTTCAAATGGCGACGTGATGCCAAAGCCCAATCCCCTGCGCTATATCCCATCGAACTGGTGTTGCCCCCTTCATCCACAGAGCCACTCTTGCCTTCAACCCCGCAGCCCGAAACGCTCACGTCAGATACAGCCTCTGAACCGACACTATCCGGCACCATCGAGATAAGACTGGGGCGTGCAATGGTCGTCATCGATGGCACCGTCGATACCAATGCATTACGAATGATCCTGGAGACCCTGCGCGTATGATCAATCTTCCTGCTGGCACCCGGATCTGGATCGTGGCCGGTATCACAGACATGAGAAATGGCTTCAATGGGTTAGCGTCGAAAGTGCAAATGACGTTGAAGGATGATCCCATGTCGGGGCATGTTTTTATCTTCAGGGGCCGCAAAGGGGGTCAAGTTAAGCTCCTCTGGTCTACCGGTGATGGTCTGTGTCTGCTGACAAAAAGGCTGGAGCGGGGTCGGTTCGCCTGGCCATCGGCTCGAGATGGCAAAGTCTTTTTGACGCCTGCACAACTGGCCATGCTACTGGAGGGGATAGACTGGCGCCATCCAAAGCGCCTGGCTAACTCATTGACCATGTTGTAAAAAGTGATCACCCATGTAAGATGCATGGGAATGGAAAAATCACTAGCCGACGAAATCCTGCGACTGAAACGACTCCTGGCCGAACAGGAGTCACTCAATCGTGTTTTGCATGCCAGGTTGGAAGAGCGGGAGCGTGAAATTGAGCGCCTGCTTGCGCAACTCGACAAACTGCGGCGTATGTATTTTGGCAGCCAGTCCGAGAAACTCGCTCGTCGTATCGCTCAGACAGAAGCGCAACTGAAGATACTTCAGCAGGAAAGTGACGCCATCACCGGCCGGGTCGATGACCCAGCAGTACCTCGGCCACTTCGCCAGACCCGCACTCGCAAACCCTTCCCTCAGGCCCTTCCTCGCAATGAGCACCGCCTGCGTCCAACAGAGGCAGTCTGCCCGGAATGTGGTGGAACGCTGTCATACCTTGGAGAAGATACTGCTGAGCAGTTAGAGCTGATACGCAGTGCCTTCCGGGTCATCCGCACGGTTCGGGAGAAACACACCTGCGAGCAGTGCGATTTCATCACACAAGCGCCAGCGCCATCACGCCCTATCGAGCGGGGGATCGCCGAGCCTGGCTTTCTGGCTCGGGTACTCACCTCCAAATATGCAGAGCATACCCCACTGTATCGCCAGTCGGAAATCTATGCCCGTCAGGGTGTGGAACTGAGCCGCTCAGTGCTCTCTGGTTGGGTGGATGCGTGTTGCAGATTGCTATCACCGCTTGAGGATGCGTTGCGGCAGTATGTGCTGACCGATGGCAAACTACACGCAGACGATACGCCGGTCCCGGTACTGCTCCCCGGCAATAAAAAGACAAAAACAGGGCGTCTGTGGACGTATGTACGCGATGATCGCAACGCAGGCTCCGAACTGCCGCCAGCCGTCTGGTTCGCCTACTCGCCTGATAGAAAGGGAGTCCATCCGCAAAGCCATCTTGCCGATTTCAGCGGCGTCCTACAGGCAGATGCCTACGCAGGATTTAATGATCTATATCGTGAAGACCGAGCCGCCGGCACGATAAAGGAAGCAGCTTGCTGGGCTCATGCCAGGCGAAAGATCCATGATGTGCATATCCGAACGCCATCGGACAACACACACGAAGCCCTCAAACGAATTGGTCAGCTTTACAACCTTGAAGCAGAACTGCGCGGCATGTCAGCAGAACACCGGCTGGCAGAACGAGAACGGCGGGCAAAGCCCTTACTGGAAGAGCTGGAGATCTGGTTACGGGATAGGATGCAGTCGCTCTCGCGTCACTCAGAGCTGGCTAAGGCCTT